>CALUVI010000001.1 GCA_944324185.1 Candidatus Gastranaerophilales bacterium
AAAAGAAATTCTCTTCAATGGATCTCCTCATCGGTCAAATGCAGCAGCAATACAGCTCCTTCCTCGGGGTGTAATATATAATTCAGAGTCTGCCGTTAGTTTAAGGGTGCCGGTATAGTGCCGGCTGCATCCTACCGGCTGTCCTGTTTGCATGGCTGGCCGCACAGGATAATTTCCGGCTGTCTATTATCAAAGGGCAAAAAATTTTTTTACGGGTTTTATTTCAAATATGAAAATTGTCCCTGTAAATAATACATCCCGAAATTATTCTAAACGCCCTGTATTTAACGGGGTTGTGGAGGATTTCGGGATAAAAGCCGGTGCGGTTTTTACTAAATCAGCTCCGGATAAAAAGGAAGTTGAAATACTTACACAAATGCTTATAAAAGCGTTTGATGAATTGATTAGCCCTGAAAGATTTATAGGAAGCGGATTCTGGGGGGAAGTTTACGCGATTGATAAAAATCTTGCAGCAAAAATATCTAAAGGTGCTGTTGATACACATGAATTTCTGGCAGGAGGCTTTAAGCAGGGAAAAAATGTCTTTGCCGGATTAAAAACGTATTTTGGAGAAGTTCTCGGAAAAATCGGCAGAGTTGAAATACTAAAAAATATCGGAGAACATATTCCTGCAGGAGTTCCGTCTAAGGAAATGAAAAATATGCAGTCGATTGAAGAGTGTGAAACATATTATCGTGAAAAATATCTGCCTTTGTTTGCAAAAGTTCCGCAGAAAAGTTATGATGCGCTTATTAAAGATATTGCGGTTTTAAATAAAATGAAGTATTCTCAAGACGAATATTATATATATGATTCCAGAAATCCCGGTAACATTGTTCTTGCAGGAGACAGACTTTTATTAACCGACGGCATGGATACAATCAATGCATCAGATTACAATACTGTCGGAAAAGTTCTAGAAACAATGTTATACAAGCTTACATCTTATCGTTTTATACCTGATTTCGGAGACAATGTAAGTGATGCAAGAGAGATTTTTCGCAAAATAATAATAGCGTCTGAAAAAGCAGACTTACCATATGATACAAGAATTGTTGACGAAGATATATGGAAAGTTGTGTTATTGAATTGCAAGATTAATCTGAAACCTGATGAATTTATCTTTAATCTGGAAAAAATCCGCGGCAATCAACCCGATATAAGGAAAAGATTGCCTGAGATTGAAAAGTTTTTAGACAATGTTTTTAAAGACAATGAAAGCAAGCTATGAAAATAAATTATTATAATAACGTAAATACTCCACGGACATTTACCGGCAGATCAAGAGAGGTGGAAAAAGTTCTCGACAGGGTTATAGGCAGTCCTCAAATAAGCGAAAGCGACCGAGTTTTACTTACGGCAAAAGTTAAAGCGGCGCTAAAGGATATTTTCATAAAAAGCAGGTTTATAGAAGAAGGCAGTCATAATGCAGTTTATAAAATTACTAAAAAATATGCGGCAAGAATTCCGCTCGGGGAGCATATAACTTCTGAAAATATCGGTGATAATTTTATCTGGGGAAAAGGAATATTTAAAAACCTTAAAAATTATTACGGTGAAGCAATTGTACAGCTCGGTAAGCTGCAAATTCTAAAAAACATCAGTCCGCAGATACCTGCCGGAATTCCGGAACATCTGGCACAAAAACTTAATGAGAAGAAGTGCCGGCGTTATTATTTGAAACGATATCTTCCTAAATTTGCCTGTCTTTCCCAATCAAGCTATAACGCGCTGGCGGTTGATATGGCAAAGCTTAATGAAATGAAATTCGGTCCGCGTAGTTACGGAGTTTTCGACAGTGTTAATCCGAATAATATTGTGGCTCACGAAGGCAGTTTAATGCTTGTTGATGAGATTTATACCCTGTGTGACCGCTCTTATTCAAATACAACCGCTAAACTCTTGAATGTTTTTATTAACAAAGCAACAAAAGATTTTGAAGCACCTGATGCAGGAAAATATATAAAGTTTGTCAGAAAGATTTTTAAAAAAACTGTTGTAGCCGGAGTTTATGCCGATTTGGTTCATGTTAATTCAAAAGAGGATTATAGAGATCTGGAAACGGCACTAAAAAAATGTCATCTGAATATTGATGCTCCGGTTTTGCTTGATATGCTGGACAACTTTAGCTGTATAGAGTGCAATCCTGTTAAAAGGGCAAAAATGGCTGATGAATATTTGTCGCTGATTACATTTTTAAATCCTTCAAATATATGATGTCAAAATCTCTCTCCGGTTTTATGATGTATGTGTGGGAGAGTGTATAAATGTTAAATCAAGCAATTTTACCAAAACATACCGAAATTTCCTGTTCAATTACAAAAAATTGGACAGAGCAGGCAATTGAATGTTATAAACTTAACGGAAATTGCAGTGAATGTTCTATCAGAAAAGCTCATTACTCTTTTGACTGTCAGATGCCAAAAGTTGTGGAGATTTTAAAACTTATGAACGGTGAACCGGAATTAGATGATTAAAATTTATTTCCGTTTTTTTCAAGTGATATAACAGCATCAAAATCTTTACGGACTTTACCGGTTCCGCTTGGTTCGGTTTCATATCCCAGTGTAATTATTGTCGACAAAATTTCATTTTCACCGATTCCCAGTTTTGTCTTAACTTCCCTGTATGTTTCGCTCTCTACGCCGGTAATTTCATTTCCGAGAGCGCCGATTATACAGGATTTCACTCCGAGTGATTCGGCTTCAAGCATCATATATGAAACCGCAAAAATAACCTGTTCCATAGTTCTTACAAGAAGTCCGTTTTCGCCCTGAAGCGCCGGATTCAGTGCCGGATTGTTAATATGTGTAATTTTGGCTTCTTCCCATGCATTCATATCTCCGATACATACAATTAATGCGTCGGCATTTTTTACATGAGCCTGTCCGATTGACAATTTTGACAGCAAATCTTTATTTCCCCGGGATTTAATGAGAATAAATTTCCACGATTGTACATTCATCCATGAAGGAGCAAGCCTTCCCGCTTCAAGAATTTGTCTCAAATCTTCATCAGGAATATGTTTTTCCGAATATTTTCTTACACTTTTTCTTGATTTAATTAAGTCTAAAATTCCCGGCATATCTGCTCCTTTCTGATTTTGCGTGTAATTTACCTGCAGGTTAAAGCTGCAATATTATTTACTTTTTTGTATTATAATTATTTTATCACAAGCTTTTTTATAAGAAATATAAATAGTAAAACGGTAATAACGGTGAAAATTTTTAATCTGAAAGTCCTGAAAAGAGGATACATACCCGCAGAAATTATAAACAGAAACTTAACCCGCAATCCAGACAGCAGAAAACGCATAGGCTCACTGCCGTACGATTGGATAAGAAAATTTGGGAAGGAAAGAATTTCCGGCATAACAGAGCAGGTTGATGATGTATTCGAAAGATTTTCAACTCAAATAAACAATCTTTCAGATTTGAATCACTATGCTCTCTGCAAAAATAATACTAATTTATTGAATGCACAGATTTTTTTAAAGAAAATGCTGAAAGAAATTTTGAAACGTTCTGATATAAATATTTCATACATTGGAAGCGGTGCTTTTAAACACTGTCACAAGCTTGATATCGGCAACTATTCATACGCTTTTTCAACATTTAAATCAGAAGAGAGTATGTATACAAATTGCAGAAACTATTTTAATAAGAACGGACAGGGAAAGGGAAATGAACCTCAGGCAATTTTTACGTTATACAGGCACGTTCCTCACGGACACACAGCAAGACCTTTTCTTGCAAGGCTTTCCGGAGAAAACGACAGCGGCGGATATATTTTATCTAAATTTATAGACCAAAATCACTCTGCAAAAAACAATTTCGGTGCTATGGAGTTACGGCAAAAAACTTTTTTATACACGGATCCGAATTTTATTCGCGGAATTTGTATTGAAGCCGGAGGATGTCTGCCTAATCAAAAATATATTAAAGATAAAGAATTGCGCGGGTTTTTATTGCGTATTGCAAAAATAATAGACAACCACGCGAAATTTTTGAGACAGAATCCAATAAATATAATTTCCCAGCAGTACATTATTAATAAAAAAGAAGCCGGAAAAGATATTTTTCATCTTGAGACCGGAGGACTTTCAAGAATGCAGCAGAAATCTATTTCAAAAATTTTAAGGACACTGGGCAAAATCCGGCATTTAAAAGAAGTGCTT
This sequence comes from Candidatus Gastranaerophilales bacterium, assembly GCA_944324185.1. GTDB lineage: Bacteria > Cyanobacteriota > Vampirovibrionia > Gastranaerophilales > Gastranaerophilaceae > CAG-196. The sequence goes on from CALUVI010000001.1 coordinate 4,178, forward strand.
ATTAAAAACGGTAAGTATGAAATAATAAAAGAATTATTGAACAGAGATATGGCTGATATATTTCCTTATGACGAATACAGTCGTGAATTTGGTAGTCCGGACAGTATCTATATCTATCCTCAGCTTATTGCAGATGAATTCGGTATTTCAAATGTTCCGGATCTTGAAACAATGATATCAATTTCAGCAAAATATTTTGACCGTGAAATAATTCCTTTTGTAAAATATTATACAAAAGAAGAAGTTGAAAGCTGGCTGAAAAATAATTATGTGCCGGAACGTGATAAACAGCTTCTGAAAAACCTGTGCCAACAATACGGAAAATTTAACCTTCCGCAAGAACAACAGTAAAATCGCTTCCGACAGAAAACGTTTCGGTCGGGTCGTAAATAAACTGCATATTGTTAAGCTCCGGCATCTTTTTCTGGAGCCAGTTGAGGAAATCAACTGTTACATCATTTTTATTTGCTACAAATCTTGTGTGAGAAAGATGTGTAATTTTAAGCATATTAACTTCAAAACCGAGTTCTGTTAGTTTTTCTTTCATAGCCTGTGCTTCGTCTTCTTTTCTCGGAGAATACATAATTCCGGCTTTAAATTTTGTTCCGTCCAGAGTAGGTTTCTCTCTATAAATCATTCTGTTAATTACCTGCTGGGTCTTTTGCGGGTCTAAAATCCAGTAGCTTATATATCCTCTCTGATTTGGCGCTCCCGGAAGTGTTGCAAGTTCTATTTTGTTTTCATCAACACTCCTTGCAAAGGCTGCGTACTGGGAAAGTTCGTAAAAACTCATATCGGTTTTAACATAAGTATTACAAATATTTAAGACTTCAGGAATTTTTGTTATTACCTGCGGAGAGTGAAGTTTTTCAAACAGACTTCTCATAAACCATTGTTGTCTCTGGGTTCTTCCTATATCTCCCAGACCGTCTTTTCTGTATCTTAAATATCCTACAGCCTGTTTGCCGTTTAAAACCGTGTTTCCTTTATCAAGGTTAATATGCAGCTTCCCCGCATAATCGTTATAGTGCATAGGTTTCTCAACATATATAGGAATTCCGCCAAGAGCGTCTACGATTTTCTCTACGGCTTCATCGTGAACTATTATATATTTATCGATTTTTATACCAAAAGTTTCTCTCAAAGTTTTTTTGACTAAATCAATTCCGCCAAGTGCGTGAGCAGAATTGATTTTCTGTATGCCCTTGTTGTCCGGAAGATAAACCTTGCTGTCGCGCGGTATTGAAATTGCATTGATGGATTTCGTTTTAGGATCAATGTTTACAATAACAATAGTGTCAGACCGCGTGCCTTCCCATATATTTGCCCCGGTGCCGTTTGAATCTACGCCGAGAAGTAAAATATTTTGTCTCCTCGGCGAGAACGGAACATCAAAATTTTTCTTCTCTTTTTTGTAAAACTTAGCAAAACTGCTTGCTTCGTCTGTTGAACCGGTTGTAAACTTTTCTATTATATAACTGTTTTCAAAAATAGTTACACATACAATAACCGCGCACAATATAGCAAGCACAATTGTGAAAAGAAGTTTTGCGAAATTTGAGGTTTCTTCTTTTTCCGCGCGGATATTTTTTAAAAACGCTTTATATTCTTCTTCCTGATTTTCGTGTTCGTTAGCGATTTTCATTTCAATATACTCTCTTATTAAAAAATTATATTTGAACCGGAAGTTAAAATCAATTAGGTGAGGAGTGTATATGATTAAATATTGAAGGTGTCATTTCGGAGATATGCTTAAAAATCAGTTATTGTCAGGTATACTTACCGGTTTAACAGGCTAATATTGCTTGTTATTAATACATTGTAAAGAATAACTACGCCCAAACTCTATTATCCGATATTTTAAGAGTTTAACCCCAAAAACTAAACTAACAGGTAATTTATGTTGATACATAACACCTTACAATTTCTGTAGGGGCTTTCAAGAAAGGTTTAAATTTACTTTTATCTTGCTCAGCCCCGTCTATGGAGATATGTTGTTATGGAAAAATTTCAGAATAAATATTTGGAAATAAAAAACATCAGCAAAGATATTGTGAACTGGGTAGAAGATATTGCCGAGGAAAACAACTGCAAAGTTGAACGCAAAGAGTGGAAAAGCAAATATAACAGCTATGTTGTTTATGACTATGAACCTTTTTGTTCTGAAGGTTTTGAGATAAATATTCTTCTCAGTTCATTTGATATATCATACCTGAATTTTATTAAATATCTTTACAATGAAAAACTAAGTACAATAGAATATTTGGACAATTGTATAAAGATTCCTGCCATAAAAAACTATTCACATTAGAAAATTTGGTATATAATATTCTTTAGCCAATAGCGAGGAGTATTATTATGCAGGAAAAATTTAACGATTATGTACAGTCTCTTGAAACATACATAATGTTTCGTATAAAAGAAACCGTTGCAAAGATTACACCGGAATTAAAAGCAAAAGGAAGAGCGCCTATCGCATTATCAATGGGCGCGCCGACGGCAGCTCCGCCAAAATACTTGATTGATGCCCTAAAAGCGGCTTTAGATGAGCCGGGCATACATACATATTCAAGTCCGAAAGGTGAAAAATACTACAGAGAAGCTGTTGCAAGAAGAATGAAAGAGCGCTTCGGAATAGAACTCAATCCTGATACGGAAATATTTTCGCTTATCGGCTCAAAAGAAGGACTTGCAAACTTTATCAGAATTCTTATTAATCCGACAACCGTTGATGAAGATAAAGATATTATTATGGTACCTGACCCGGGATACGCTTCTTATGGCGAGATGATAAAAGTATCAGGCGGAAAGGCGTATTCTGTTCCGCTGACTCCGGAAAATAATTTTATGCCTGATATGGAGGAGGTTTGGAAAAATCTGATTAAAGAAGGATATAATCCGGAGAAAGTCAAAGCATTATTGATTAATTACCCTAACAACCCTCTCGGGGCAACTGCAACAAGAGAGTATTACGGAAAGCTTGTTGATTTTTGTAAGAAACATAATCTGCTTTTGATTTCTGATGCTGCATACACTGATTTATACTTTAAACCTGAGCTCAAACCGATGAGCATTCTGGAAATTGAAGGGGCAAAAGATGTTGCAGTTGAATTCTTTAGTTTTTCAAAACCTTACGCAATAACCGGCTGGAGACTCGGATGGATTTGTGGAAATGCCGAAGCTGTAAAAGTTTTCGGGAAACTTAAATCAACTCTGGATTCCGGATTATTCAAGGCGCTTCAAAAAGCCTGCGCGGAAATTTTAAACTCTAAAGAAGGCGACGAATACATTAAAGAAGCCAATATAAGATTTAAAAAGAATCAGGAAATATTTGTTAAAGGTTTAAAAGAGGAGCTCGGCTGGGGTGAATTTAATATTCCTGATGCAACATTCTACCTCTGGATTCCTATTCCTCCGAGATATAAAACTTCGGTAGAATTTACGGATGATTTGATGCATAAATCCGGCGTTGTAATGGTTCCGGGAGATGCGTTCGGCAAATACGGAAAAGGCTTTTGCAGAGTTTCTGTTGTATGCTCGGAAGACGAACTCAGAGAAGTTATCAGAAGAATGAAAGAAGATGGATTTGTTTATTAATAAAAAGCCGGATTTTTTCCGGCTTTTTATTTTTTAAAATTCAACCGGCAAAAATATTTTTGTTCAAGTTTTAATATAGTATGAATATTCAACCGATAAATAATCAACAAACATACAAAACAAATTTTAAATCAACGTATCCCGTTGTGCACTGGGTTGCAGAGGCAAACGGAAGTTATGCTCCTATTGCCAATATGCAGCTTGTAAAAAAATTGCAGGGTAAAATTATCAGAATGTTAAATAAACCGCTTGCGGAAAGCAAGAAGCAAATGGAAGTTGCAGAACAGAGGTTAAGGGCATATATAGGCGCCTGTGATGTTTCGTACAGAAATAATCCGCACGTAAGGTCTTTCTATAACAGAACAGAAAGTTCAGTAGGCGGCTTTTCTCCTCTTTCTTATGTGATATCCGGAGATGATGTAGAATTATTTGAAAATACGCTTGCAAAAAACATCGGTAAAGCTAAAGGAAATGCGCGTGAATATCTTGCGCATCCATACTCACCCGAGGCTGTTGAAGCAATAAAAGCGTACAATGACGGCGGATTGAGATTTGTGAAAAGTTCCTCAAAACAAATTAAGGATAAAAAAGGTCGAGCTTATATTCTGCATACAAAATTTGAAATAGTCAGAAATAAAACCGGAAAAATAAAAGATTACAGATTTGTAGACGCGCGTTTTCTGCCCGTAAAAGGGTAGTGATTTTATAAAACATTTGTACTTGACTTTAAAAAGTGAGCATGTATCATAATAATATAACTAAGCGGGGGTAATTCAGTGGTAGAATGCTTCCTTGCCAAGGAAGATGTCGCGAGTTCGAGCCTCGTCTCCCGCTCCATTTTAAAAGAGCCTCGAAGGCTCTTTTTTAGTGTCTTTCCGCCTTGTCCCAAAACTGCAAAAAAGAGGTAGAATTCAATATTACATGACAAATTTTGCGGTAAATCCGATCAATCAGAAGTGAAACATAGGTTTCAGGATTACCGGCTTTGGGAAATGTGCTAAATGCCTGTTATAATAAAGTAACTTTAATTAATCCCTTTTTCTCTCGTCCTTGAGCGTATTCTACAATCTTTCTGGAGTTACCGACACCGGGGTAGGATATTAAATAGTCACTATGCTGTACCATGTATCTGTTTGCTTGCACTATTGCATACCGCATTGGTACTTTTTCCAGCCCCTCCGGATAAAAAGTACCGTCAAATCCAATGGGAGCTTCTCTTTTTTGATTGAGTGCATAAGGTGCAAGCAGATATAATTTAATGTGTGAATATTGTTTTTTTGTTTCATTTAGAACACCTATAACAAGACTGTCAAATAAACCATAATGACCGACTGTAAAAGTCGTAACAGCATATTCCGTAATATGTTTGTCAACAGCCTTCGCAAGTTGCGGTTGAATATCGCTTGGTGCGTGTCTGCTTCCTATAAAAAACAAGTTTTGCTATTCATAATTATTCAAATAAATGCTACTTATTCTATGGAAGTATTTTATACTAAACACAACTATTTTACAAGTTAGTAGTACAACTGCATACTTTATAACCCTGATAAAGTCATTTAGTCTTTAGATATGAGTTATCAAGAATTATTATGCAATAATATTAAGGCATTGAGACTGTCTAAGAATATGACTCAAGCTAAGTTTGCAGAAACGATTGGGTTATCTGTTGAAGCAATTAGAAATATTGAACATCAAAAATATACTCCCTCTGCAAACACTATTGATATGATATGTAACAAGTTTAACCTGTCACCAGTTGATTTATTAATTCCAACAGTTTCTGATGATAAAAGTTCAATAATAAACGCTATCAACAGTAAATTAAAGGATTGTGAATTATTAGAACTTAACAGTATTAATACAATGATTGATATTATACGCAAGACATACAGACATCAGTAATTATTTCTAACGGTTTTGTGGTAAATGCGGTCAGTCTAAATCTGTAGGATGTGGTAAAACTTTAATTTACCCCGTCAAGAATACTTTATAAAGAAGTTTGAATCCGGAATTGAGTCAAAATAATTCTACTTTAATTTATTTTTATGCTATAATTCTTGTATAGAATAGATTTTATTATATTGAGGGGGATAAATGGCACAAGGGTATGACGCTAGTAATATACGTGTATTAGAGGGTTTGGAAGCTGTAAGGATGCGTCCCGGCATGTATATAGGTTCAACTTCGCAAAGAGGTTTGCACCACTGTATTTATGAGATTGTTGATAACTCTATCGATGAATCTTTAGCCGGCTACTGTACAGAAATTCACGTTACTGTAAATAAAGATAACAGTGTTACTGTTGAGGATAACGGGCGCGGTATCCCTGTTGATATAAAACCTGAAACAGGAAAATCAGCATTAGAAATTGTACACACCGTACTTCACGCGGGCGGAAAGTTTGGCGATGGCGGTTACAAAGTTTCAGGCGGTTTGCACGGTGTTGGCGCTTCTGTTGTAAACGCCCTTTCTGAAAAAATGGTTGTGGAAGTCTCCCGTGACGGTTATGTATGGAGGCAGTCATACTTGAGAGGCGAGCCGACTTCTCCTGTTGAAAAAATTGCTCCGACTACCAAAACCGGTACAAAATCAACTTTCTGGCTTGATCCGGAAATCTTTACGGAAACTACTGAAATCGATGTTGATATTATTGCAACACGCTTCAGAGAAATGGCTTTCTTAAACAAAGGCTTGAAAATTATTCTCCATGACGAGAAAGACACCGGAAAAGATGAAACTTACCACTATGAAGGCGGTATTGCAAGTTATGTTGCATTTTTGAACCAAAACAGAACGGTTATGTTTGACGAGCCTATTTACATGGAAAAAATGGTCGACAAGATTAAAGTTGAAGTTGCAATGCAGTATACTGATTCTTATAACGAATCGATTCTTTCATTTGCCAACAACATTAACACTCATCAGGGCGGAACTCATTTAACCGGCTTCCGTAACGCAATTACACGTGTTTTAAATGATTATGCAAGAACAAATAAGATTCTTAAAGATTCAGAACAAAACCTTTCCGGTGATGATGTCAGAGAAGGTCTAACCGCAATCGTTTCCGTAAAAATCGAAAACCCTGAATTTGAAGGTCAGACAAAAGAAAAACTCGGAAATTCCGAGGTTATGCCTGCCGTTCAGGATGTTGTTAAGGAAAAATTGCAGGAATGGTTGGAATTTAATCCTAAGCTTGCAAGGCTTATTATCGAAAAAACTTTGCAGGCGCAAAGAGCCAGAGAAGCTGCACGTAAGGCAAGAGAACTCACGAGAAGAAAATCCGTTCTTGAAAACTCAACCCTTCCGGGTAAGCTTGCCGACTGCTCAAACAGAGAACCTGAAAAATGTGAAATCTACATTGTTGAGGGTGATTCAGCAGGCGGTTCCGCAAAGCAGGGCAGAAACAGAATGTTTCAGGCAATTCTGCCATTAAGAGGTAAAATCCTTAACGTTGAAAAAGCTAGGCTGGATAAAATTTATGCTAACAATGAAATTCAGTCAATGGTTCAGGCGTTCGGGATTACAATAAGCAAAAACGAAGAAGAATTTAACCTTGAAAAGCTCCGTTACCACAAAATTATCATCATGACCGATGCTGATGTTGACGGCGCTCACATTAGAACACTTCTTTTGACATTCTTCTTCAGATACGCAAAACCGCTTATTGAAAACGGGTATGTCTACATTGCGCAGCCGCCTTTATTCAAGGTAACTCAAGGCAAAACTTCCGAGTATTTATATGACGAGCATGCGCTTGATAAAATGCTTAAAGAGCGTGGTATTAAGTCTTTGAGCCTTTCTGATAAAACAAAATCAAAGGTTAAAACAGGGGATGAATTATTAACACTCCTCTCTAACATGTCAACATTCTATAAATCTTACAACAACCCGATTTTGAACATTATTCCGTCGGTTGTTTTGAGAGGTCTTATTCGTTCAGAAGTTAAACCTGAGGATTTTGAAGATCAGGCTAAGATGAATGAAGTTCTTGCATATCTCAAGCACTACTTAAAAGACCATGCGGAAAATTATAATGTTGCGGAAGCTAAAAACTATGAGGTTGAATTAAAATACAATCCGGAAGTTGCAAAATACGCAATAGAACTTAAACTGTTCGAAAATGAACACGAATTAATTACAGCAAATATTATTAAGAGTAATGAATTTAAACGTTTGAAAAATTCTTATCCGCTGATTCGTGACTTTTTGATAGAAGAAGAAAAAACTTTGATTCTTGAAACAGAAAACGGAGAAGTTGAGATAACTTCATTTGAGCAGCTTCAAAAACTTGTTGACGACAGAGGGCAAAAAGGCTTAACTATCCAGAGATTCAAAGGTTTGGGCGAGATGATGCCTCAGCAATTGTGGGAAACTACAATGGACCCTGAAACCAGAACGTTATTGAAAGTTAATATTGAAGATGCAATGATGTGTGACCAGTTGTTTGACGTTCTTATGGGCGACAAGGTTGAACCGAGAAGAGATTTTATTGAAGCAAATGCGGTTTACGCGACAAATATTGATACATAATTTGAATAAATAACGGGGAAGATTTGAGCTATTCCACATCCTGCGGGCTGGTTAGGAATCCCTGTTTGAACGGAATGTTTTTGTTTACAAAACCTGTTCTGACAATGTTGCGCCCGAATTTTTGTTCAAGTTTATCAAGACTTTTGCCGAGTTTTTCGTTCTGCTCTTTCTTTTCGTTATCGTTGAATAAAAGCAGCTGCTCTTCTGCGTTTTCTCTAAAGTCTTCAAGAACAATTCCGACGCTTCTGTATAATTCTCTGCTGTTAAACATCTCTTCAAGTACCGGAAATGCTGTGCGAGATATTTCAAACTCAAAGTTTGTCGGAGAATTCAGTTGTTTTTTTATATAAAGAGTTCTGAAATCTTTTGTTTTCAGGATAACTCCGATTGTAGAACACTTACAGTCTATTTTTCTTAACCTTGTACAGCAGGAATGAATATGGATTGAAAGTTCGTTCTTCAAAAATTGTAAATCAGAAGAAAATTCCAAAAAGGATTTTGTATCGCTTATTGATTTAGGAAGCTCTTCCCTGTCGCTTACCGGAGAGACTATAATACCGCCTAATTCTGCCTGAACCTGCAGCCCGTTTCTGCCGAATCTTTGCTTAATCCAGCTTTCATCGCGGTTAACATAATCCAATGCGGTTCTGACCCCGAGTCCTCTGAGTTTTACGCCGAGCCGGCGCCCGATTCCCCAGACTTCCTGAATATCTGTAAAGGATAATAAATGTTCAATGCTGCATTTGCCGACAAGCGCAATTCTTGTAGAGGTATTTTTTGCTTTGTCAGAAGCAAGTTTTGCAAGAGTTTTGGTTCTGCTGACTCCGATTGAGACAGGAATATCGACTTCTTCTAAAATCCTTTTCTGCAAATCTCTTGCAATCTTGTAATAATTTTTTTTATAAAGCTTTGTAAGTCCGGTAAAATCAATAAAGGCTTCATCAATCGAATAAACCTCTACATTCGGACTGACTTCTTTCAATATTGCCATAACCTGTTTGGAAATTTTTGTATAATTATAGTGGTTTGCGCTTATGTAAATGCATTCAGGATATTTTTCCACCGCCTGAAACAGCGGGATTCCCATCGGAACACCGAGCATTTTTGCTTCTCTGGAGCGGGAAATTACACATCCTCTCTCTCCGGAGACAACGGAAACGGGCAGCCCTTTAAGCTCGGGATTGAGTTTCCTCTCACACGATACAAAAAAACTGTCACAATCTATTAATGCTATGTATTTCTGGTTGTTCATTTTGTTTAGTGATTAGTGAGGAGTGAATAGAGTTATTCCTGTCAGGCACACTTTGAAGCTCTTTGCTGCATCTTAATACTGTCAAAAAGTATAACTTACTTTCTTTTCCTTCCAGTCATAGACTTTCTTTTCCGGCAGGATTTCCATAAGTAAACCCTGTCTGTATCTTGCAACATACCACTTATGAAACCTGAGGGCGCGTTTTATGTCCGGAGTCTTAAATTTCTCAATCCGTTTTCCGCCCTTGATTTCTATAAGTTTATAAAGAGTCTTAATTTCCTCTCCAGTATTTAAGTCAAGCATAATAATAGTTTAACATATTTTAAACAAAAAGTTATAGAGATTCTTCACCCCTGAATTAGTTGGGGGCAGAATTATGAAATGCCGGCAGAGTAATAATAGATTGGGCTTTAGCCCGACAAAAAACAATTCTAGCAAGGGGATGAAACCCAAAAATAACCCGGGGGTAAACCCCTCACCCGAATTTCTAAGCTCATTAACATTCGCTAAGAAATTCTTCCCTCTCCCACAAAGGGGCGAGGGGTAATAATTGACAATTGAATATAAAAAACAACCGGTTAACGTTTAGAAATACAAAATATAGGTTGGGTGAAACCCAAAAATAGCTTTCGGCGGGCACACTCACACTTTACTATTCACTATTCACTCCTCACTATTCACTGGTTTAAGAGATTCTTCACCCCTAAATGGCTATAGGATTCTAAATGGCTGCAATCTTGTAATTTTGTGATAAAATTAACTTATGTTCAGACATGTTGCACCGATAATTTTATTATTAATATCAAATATTTTTATGACTTTTGCATGGTACGGACATTTAAGATTCAGAAGCCTGCCGCTCGTTATTGTAATTCTTGCAAGCTGGGGAATTGCGTTTTTTGAATACTGTTTTCAGGTTCCGGCAAACAGAATCGGGTACAACTGCTATAATGCGGTACAACTCAAAACAATTCAGGAAGTTATTACTCTTACTGTATTTTCTTTCTTTTCTGTTTTGTACCTTAAAGAACAGTTCAAGTGGAATTACCTCATCGGATTCTTATTTATTGTGCTTGCGGTATTTTTCATATTCAAAAAGTAATTTATGCTAAAATAAAGTTATGAAAAAGATAGCTCTTGTAAGTCACGGTTGTGCAAAAAATTTAGTAGATTCAGAACTCATTTTAGGGCTTTTGGCTCAAAATGGTTATGAAATTACTCTCAATGAAGATGAAACAGATACTGTTATTGTGAATACCTGTTCATTTATTTGTGATGCTGAAAGAGAATCTATTCGCTCAATTCTGGAACTTGTTGACAAAGGCAAAAATGTTATTGTAACGGGCTGTCTTTCGCAAAAACATCCGCAGGACTTAAAAAAAGAAATTCCGGAAATCAAAGCGGTCATAGGGACAACAGATTTTACAAAAATTGTAGATGTTCTGAAAAAGATTGATAATGAATACATCTCTGAAGTTAGTGAAAAGCCTGAATACATTTATCCCGAAAATATAGAGCGCCAGCAGATTACAATGGGTGCAAGCTCTTATATAAAAATTGCAGACGGCTGCAATTACAGATGCGGATATTGTGTAATTCCGTATTTGAGGGGGAATTATCACTCAAGAAAAATTGAAAATATTGTTGAAGAAGCAAAAAAACTTGTTAAAAAAGGAGTTACGGAAATCATTCTTGTGGCGCAGGATACAACCGGCTATGGAATTGATATTTACAAAAAACCTATGCTTCCAGAACTTCTTAACGAATTAAACAAAATCGAAGGTCTGGGCTGGATTCGTGTAATGTACGCTTATCCGACTCAAATGACAGATGAATTATTAGATACGATTGCAAGACTGGATAAAGTCGTAAAATATGTTGATATTCCGCTCCAGCATTCACATCCGGAGATGTTAAAGATGATGAACCGTCCGTCATCTGATTACCGCCCTATGATAGAAAATATTAGAAAAAGAATTCCTGACGTTTCAATTAGGACGGCATTTATCGTAGGATATCCGGGAGAGACGGAAGAACATTTTGAACATTTATGCAATTTTGTCCGTGATATGAAATTTGACAGAATGGGCGTATTTACTTATTCAAGAGAAAAAGGAACTCCTTCGTATAAGATGCCAAACCGTGTACCTGCTAAAATTGCAAAGCAAAGGTATAAAAAGCTTATGGAAATCCAGCAGGAAATTTCAATTGCGCGCAACAAAAGATTTGTGGGAAAAACTATACCGTGCATAATAGAATGCAGTTCTGATGAAGGCGAAGTTATTGCAAGAACCCAGTATGACGCTCCGGAAATAGACGGTGTAGTTAATATCAGAACCGATAAAATGCTTATCCCGGGTGACATTGAGATGGTAAAAATTACCGGCTCAACCGAATATGATTTAATTGGTGAAATTTAGTCTGGTCTCATTTTTATAAAATTATGAGAGCGTGCAGCTTTGCTGTAATAGAATACAGGAAAGTTTTGGTGTAAGCCCGTGAAATTTCGGCTGAACGAAGTGATGCCGTTGAAAACAATGCGTGATTTTTCTTTCTTTACGAAACTTTCTTTCTTTTTACATCGCAATAAAAAAGAAAGAAAGTTTCAAAAATACATTATGAAATAGAAAGTCTAATAATACACTTTATTAAAGTAATAAATGATTTTATGCATTTATCACTTTTAAAAGTCTTTCCCAGACTTCATCAATTGAACCGTTTGCATCTATTTTATACAAAACGCCTTTATTCTCATAAAACTCTACAAGCGGCGCAGTTTCTCTAAAATACGTGTCAAAACGTGCTCTTGCCGTTTCTTCATTGTCATCTGCTCTTGTTTTTAGTTCAGTCCCGCATTTGTCGCAAATATTCTCAACTTTTGACGGTTTGAATTTTTTGTTGTAAATCTCCCCGCATTTCGGGCAGGATTGGCGGGCAACAATTCTGTCAATTAGAATTTGCGTATCAATGTCAAAGTATATTGCTTTAAACGAGACTTTTTCATCTTTATTAATTTCAGCATTAATCTTGTCGAGCATCACTGCCTGTTCTAAACTTCTCGGATATCCGTCCAGAACGTATCCGTTTCTGCAATCCTCCTGAGCAAGCCTGTTTGCAATAATTCTGCCTACAAGTTCAGGCGGAACAAGCTGTCCTTTGTCAATAAAAGACTTTGCAATTTTGCCTTCTTCAGATTCTTTTGCAATTTCTGCTCTTAAAAGCGATCCTGTATCAACATGCGGAAAACCTAAATATTCAGACAATCTGTTTGTCTGAGTTCCTTTACCGCATGCCGGAGGTCCTAAAAAAATAAGTTCTTTTTTCATATATCACTCCTTCTTATAGTTTTATTATAAAACTTAAATCAATATATGCAAAATTATGAACATATTTAAAATCAAATCGTTATATAAATAAGAAACGGAGGGTTGGCGTATGAAAAAAGTTTTATCTTTATTAAGTTTAATAGCAATTTTCAGTATATCGGCTCCTGCCTATGCCGCCCCGCCTCCACCGCCAGGACACGGCACACCGCCTCCGGGGCAGGTTTTGCATGCCGGTCCCGGAAGAGTAAGACGTCCGCCTGTCGGATGGGGCGCCCCGCCGCCTCCACCTCCGCCGCGATATCACGGAGGCTCCGCCATAATCGGCGGAGTGTTTGCCAGGCGCAGCTGTTGGGGCTATCCTTACTGCGATTATAGAGTAGGACTTTATGACTGGTATCCGCCGCCTGCTTATTATGGAAGCGGAGTTTATTTAAATGTCGGTATTCCTATAAGATTTTAATTCAAAATTCTTTCTCCCAAAAGACACCACGCTCCTGTTTTTTACAGGAGTTTTTATTTTAGCGGGGAGTGAAAAGGCTTAACTATACATTTATTCCCCTTTGTGTTAGAATTTAAGCACTTATTTATAGGAAGGAGAAAGTATAAATGGCACAGAGAATTGGTATTGACGTAGGCGGAACCAATGTAAAAATCGCTCTTGTAAGCGATAAAGGAAAAATTATTTATTCAAATTCAATCCCGACAAGAGCTGAGATGGGTTATGAATATACAATTAACAGCATGAAAGATGCTATCAGGGATTTATTAAAAGAAACAAAAATGAAAGCATCGGATATAGAAGGTATGGGCTTTGGTTTTCCGGGGCAGATTGACTGCAAGAAAGGTGTAGTAAGGCTTGCTCCTAATATTCCGGGCTGGGTTAATGTACCTATTGCAAGTATTATGGAAAAAGAATTTGGTATCCCTACCCGTGTTGATAATGATGTAAGAACAGCAGCTCTCGGCGAATTAAACTATGGTGCCGGTGTAGGTTGCGAAAACCTTGTTTGTATTACAGTCGGAACCGGAATCGGTTCAGGTCTTGTCATTAACGGCAAGCTCGTAAGAGGTGCAGATAACGCCGCCGGTGAAATCGGACATATTAAACTCAATATGCAGGGCGGTCCTCTTTGCGGTTGCGGCGACAGAGGATGTCTTGAAGCTTACGCATCAGGTCCGAGTATTGTTGCAATGGCAGAAGAATATATAAGAGGCGGAAAATCTACTAAATACAGAGAACTCGCTAACCCTGATATTACGCCGTATATTGTTGCAGTTGCCGCAAAAGAAGGCGACCCTGTTGCAAAACAGATTTTCAGAATTATGGGCGAATATATCGGTATGGGACTTGTAAGTGTCGTTAACCTCTTAAACCCTGAAAAAATCATAATCGGCGGTGGTGTGGCTGACGCAGGTGACATTTTGCTTGATCCGATAAGAGAAACAATCAAAAAACGCGCAATGACTATTCAAAGAGAAGTCGAAGTTGTTCCGGCTCAATTAGGTAACACCGCCGGAGTAATCGGCGCAAGCTTGCTGATTAAATCTTAGTCAGAATTTTTATAATCTTTATAAATGCGCGGCGGAGAATCCGCCGCGCCTTTTTTATTATACATTTATGTTGACACAAAATAGAAAATATGTTAAATTAATAATATTTTTAAGGAGGAAGTATGAATAATACAACAGAAACAAATACTAATTTTAAACAGAGCGGCAACAATATAACGGCAAAATTTTGGACAATTTTGCTGACATTGCTGGTCTTATTAATTCCTATGGCTTTTCTTTTCGGAATAATATCTGAAAGAGAGGAATATAAAAATGAAGCGGTTCAGACAGTTGCATCCTCCTGGGGGAATGAACAGAAGTTTGATATTCCGTACATGTATTTTGAACAAAAAGTAAAAGATAATAGTGAGTGCAAGTACTTGCCTATGCAAGACTATTCTGCCGTTGTTAATTTGACAACTGAAATCAGGAAAAAAGGGTTGTTTAAAGTTCCGGTGTATACTGCAAATGTTATCCTTAAAGGACATTTTACTAATCAATACGGAAATTTAAGTGATAAACAGTTAACAACAGTGTTCAGGGTAAGCGATTCAACCGGATTTATTGAAGAACCGTTGATTACACTTAATAATAACAAGCCTGTCCCGGTTCAGGATACACAATATACAACAACGCTTAAAACATCAGAAGCTTCAATTCCATTTGAAATATCTTATAAAATTCGGGGCTTAAATAATATATATGTCGGTCTTGGCGGTCAAAACAATAAAATTAAAATTTCCGGCAACTGGAAAGATCCGAGTTTTGACGGTAGTTTTTTACCATCTATAAGACAGGTAAATAATGACGGGTTTTCAGCAGAATGGTCTGTACCGCAAATAGCTATATCAGGCATAGATAAGACAAAGGTCGGGGTTTCACTGTTAATGCCGGTTGATAACTACAGAATGGCTATTCGCTGCCTTAAATATGCATTTTTGTTCCTTGCATTAACATTTTTAAGTTATTTTATATTTGAAATAACTGCAAAGAAAGAAAAAACAAGACAAATTCACCCGCTCCAATACTTAATGTTAGGAGGAGCAATGCTGATATTTTATCTCTTATTGGTATCAATGTCAGAATTTCTGCCTTTTATAACAGCGTATGTAATATCAGCCCTGATGATTATTATTCTTATCGGTATCTATACATTTTTTGTAATTACAAAACGCCAAAATCCTGTTTTTACTCTTGTTATTTCAGTTTTAATGCTATTTTTATATGCATTCTTGTATATATTGCTCTCATTGCAGGATTTTGCGCTTCTACTGGGCAGTGTAGGGTTGTTTGTAATAATTGCGGGTATTATGTATGTAACAAGAAATGTTGATTGGTATAATGAAAATTAATTGATACAATTTTATTCAAATTTTCAACGGGTTGAGAAATATTTCTCAACCCGTTATTGTACAAAATTCTAAATTTTAAACTTGTTTTATGCTATATTTTTACTATGTTCTATTTTGATAAAGTTAATTCAAAGAGAGTTTTGAAAAGTTCACTTCTTGATTGTGCGTATTTTACCACACGCGGATTTAAGCCGGAAGATATTTTATTAGAATCAGGAAGATTAATAAAACCCGAGCAGACGCATAGCGACCATGTGGAATTTGTTGATGAAAGATGTGAATACTCTGATACAGACGGATTAATTTTGACAAACACGAATGACACGATTTATCTAAGATTTGCAGATTGCACACCTCTTGTTTTTTATGATACAAAACAAAAAATCGGGGCGGTTTCTCACGCTGGCTGGCGGGGAACGGCAGCGGGTATCGGGGTTAAAACCATAGAAAAAATGAATTCAAATCCGGAGGATATTATTGCAATAATCGGTCCGGCAATTTCAATTTGCTGCTATGAAGTTTCGGAAGAAGTCAGAGGTAAATTACTGGATACGGTGAAGAATACTTCCGGACTTTATGAAAACAGAAATGTTGACCTCAAAAAAATTAATGCGCGCCAGCTTGAAGAAATCGGGGTTAAAACAATAGATATTTGTCCTTATTGCACAAGCTGCAGCAACGATTTATTTTATTCGTACAGAAAAGAAAACGGCACTACAAAGAGGCATTTTGCGGTTTTAAGACCGGTATAATTTCTGATTGCTTAAAGGTCAGTAAAAATATCATAAAAATTATAAAACTGATGCGGATATTTTAGCGTGTATTTTTCCAGAAATTTAACGTATGCTTTTTGCATTTCTTCTAAAATTTCGGATTTTTTCTTTTTATTGGTAATAAAATGTTCTGTATAAACTTTAAACTTTTTGCCTTCTTTTGCACAAACAATAAAGTATACAGGGACATTCATCATTAGTGCGAATCTTAGTGTTCCAAGCGGGAATTCTGCTTTATGGTTCAAAAAATCTGCTTCATATACTTTATTTGTGTTTTTGGAAGAGACTCTGTCACCTGCCATAAAAACAATTTCACCCCTTTTGAGCCGGTCTGCTACCATAATTGAAGTTTCTGCACTGACTTCTTCTACCGGAAAAGCATCAATATTAAGTTTTAATTCAAGTGATTGAAGAAAATGATTAAATTGTTTACACGCACTTGCCTGTAAAAATACGTTTACCCTTTTAGGATGTTCCATGTTTTTATCCTGAAAAAGTGTTCTTAATATTTCTATATTGCCTACATGTGTAGTTATAAAAAAAGCGCCGCAGAATACGTCCGGATTCAAAAGCACAAAGCGATTTGGATTAAATTTACCGAGAAAAGATATAAATTTATCAACAAGAGCATTTCCGTAGTTTAAAAACTGGAAGAAAGAATGAAAAATAATAAATTTTTTATTCATAATCTTAAAAAATTTTTCTGAAGCCCTGCGTCTTTCTTTTGCGGTCAAAAAAACAGTGAGAACAACAAAAAAAGCAATGATTCTAACCGGAAATTCTCCAAAGATTTCATAAATATATTTAGTAAGAATCAGCCTCCTTCTGCCTGCTCCGCGTTCGGAAAGCTGGAACCAGTTCTTTTTATTTTGTACTCTTGTCATAGTTTGATTTTAACATAAAAGTTATAGCCGCGGGCGGCACATATCCGGAACTTGCAGTTATTTAATAAAGACTTATCCCTCCTTAACCAAAAACAAGCTCAGGATATAAGAAATTGTAATACCTGTAAAGAGTGTAAGCCCGATTGAACTTACGAGTTTAAATCCGGTAAACGAGAGAAGCAGGAATGAAAACGCGGTTGAAGCAGCGGACATAAATACGGCGTCTTTTGATTCGCCGCCGCAATTCAACCTGAAAATCGAATAATCAAGACTAAAACCTGCAATCAGAAACAGTCCAAGAATATGGAAAAGATTAAGACTTTCCCCAAACAGCGATAAAATTCCTACGGTAAATAAAATTCCGAGAACCGGTGATATGCTTATCCTGAAAGCGTTTTTTATACCATACATAAAACTCAGAAGAATAAACAAAACCGCAAGCGTGCAAGGAAGAAGCATCAGACAGTCAATTCTTCTTATTTTCATCATTTTAGAAATCTCATCCGCCGGATTTAAACTCCCATTGACCGGATTTTTTACAATTACAAATGATGCGTTATCATCAAGAGAAAACTGAGATTTGAGAGGAAACTTTTCCACATCATAAATTTTTCCCTCTGACGGCTCAAATTTTATACCGGTTTTTGATTCATAGTTTTTTAAATCCGCCTGATACAACCCGGAAGCCAGCTTTAAATTTTCCTCCTGCCTTTTTGTTGAAGAAACAAAATTCTTAAGCCCGATTGAATCCTGAATATTCAAATCTTCTTCTTTTTCAAGAATTTCATCCGTGTTTTTGCCCTGAATTATTAAAAATTCACTGTTTCCGGAATTGAAAACATTTTTGTAAAGAGTTTCAGCTTTCAATAAATTTTCTGGCGGAGTATAGAAACTCTTGATATTATCGTTGAATTTTATATTAAAACTCCCTAAAACTATTACCGCTAAAACAACAGTAAGAATCAGTTTTTTAGGAAGTTTTATCCGCTTAAATGTATTAAAATTACTGAATCCGCCAAACATCGGAAGCACAATAAGCACAAAAAGGTATACGCCTATTAACCCGAAGGCGGTAAAAATTCCGACCTCCCGAAGCACTTCGATATTTGAAAAATACAAAAACAAAAACGCAATCACTGTCGTGAGCATTGATGAAGTCAGGCTGTTTTTAAAAACGTTCTCGTCTTTTTTAAGGAAATAATGCAGGGAATAGTCCAAACTTATCCCGATAAGCGAGGTTGAAAAAACAAAAGTAAGTACGTGAAGTTTATGGAATATAAGCGACGAAACAGAATATCCGAGAAGAAATCCAAACAGAATGCTAAGCCCGATTGGAATCAGGATTTTTATTGAGCGGAAATAGAATTTTGCAAGCAGAATAAGCGCAAGCGTTGAAATTATACAAATAAAATTAATCTCGTTATTAGATTTTGTACTTGCAAAATACGAATGAACCGGAGTTCCTGTTAGATAAATACGTTTCCCTTCCGCCTCTTTGATTAATGTTTTTAATTCATCGTTGTTTTGAATTTTGAAATGCGAAACCGCATAATATTTGCCTTCAAACTCTCTAATGCTGTCGTCATAGAGTCCGGCATTTGAAAGAACAAAATCAGTAGCAAAAAGATACGGGTCTTTTAGAGGCGGTGCAATATAAATCCCGAGAGGATTGTAAAGCTCTTCCAACGCTTCTTCTTGAAGTTGTTGATATTTTTTTTCTTTAAGAAGATTTCTCTTTCTTTCTGTTAAAAAATTCGCCGGATAGTTTCTGTAAACGTCTGCCGCCTCCTGAAAATCGGTTTTCATCTGCGGAAAATCCGATTTTAATTCTTCAGCTTCTTCGGGCGTTTCGCCCTCAAAAATTACATTTACCGTTTTGGAAGATATGTTTGCCAGTTTAACCAGATGTTTTTCCGTCTGCGAATTCGGGTTCACAAACGCCCCCATCAGGTCAACTTCTACCGGTTTTGCCTTAATAAAAGCAAAGGTAAAAAACAGTATTGAAAATATTATAAATATAATTCTTCTAATCATTGAAACCTGATCTTTGTTTCTGTCTTATCACACGTTAAAATAATTATTTGCTCTACTTTAGAGCCTGCCCCCTTTATCTCTATTGACTTTAAGTAATTATAAGCCTTTGAATCCGTCTTTGGGAGGAGTGCTAAATCCCAATTTTTCACATCGCCTTCAAAAAAGAAGCGGAAATCTTTTTCAAGCTTTGAATACGATTTGTTTGAAATAGCTGTAATTACATTATTTATCTGCCTGTAATCTTTTGAATTATAAGAAGTCGTGCTCTTTATCGGATAAGTTGTATAAAAAGTCACGCCCTTATCTTTTTCAAACTCAAAATCACCCGAGGATTTTAGCATCATACCCGAAACAATTTTTTCCTGATAGAATTTACACTTTGTACTCTCTATTGCCGGAAGTTTTTTTGAAATTTCTTCCAGCTTCATCTCGTGGTCAAAAACGGCTGCATTTACAGATATGGACAGAGAAAATATTGTCAAGATAGTGAATAGTGAATAGTGAGTAGTGAGTAATAAATTCTTGATTTTCATTGTTTATCCTGTTGAATTATTGTTTGATGCGGTAAATCTTTGATTTACCACATCCTGCTTAATATATATTATCATACAGAATAAGAAAAGTTAAAGTTTTTGCTGTGGTAAATCTTCAATTTACCGCATTCTGTGGCGGCGTCATTTTCGGGGGTAAATGTATTGGTTTGACAGGTCAAACGCCAAGTATGCCGTCATTGCGAGACACGTGAGCGGCGCGGCAATCCATATTGTTATTGCTGGGTTTCACCCAACCCACATTTCTTATCTTGTGGAGCAAGCTCCACACTACTATTTTTATATTCTCAGTCACTTAGTCACCCGAAAGATTTCCCCCTCTTTAAATATAAAAAGCGTGTGTCTTATTTAAGACACACGCTTTAAAAAACTTATAAGCTGCTAATTACTTGCCGTTAACAACTTCTTTGAATTTCTTACCAGCAGAGAATACAGGAACTGTCTTAGCAGGAATTTTGATTTCCTTACCAGTTTGAGGGTTTCTGCCGTTTCTAGCAGCTCTCTTGCGTGGTTCAAAAGTACCAAAGCCAACTAAAGTAACTTTTTTACCTTTAGAAACTGTTTTTTGAACTGTTTCGATTAAAGCTGATAAAACTTCGTTAGCTTCTTTTTGAGTAACTTTTGATTTCTTAGAAATTTCTTGTACTAATTCTTCTTTGTTCATTATAAAACTCCTTTCTTCTATTTACAAATTCTATTATACAGACTCCATAAAAGAATGCAAGCTTTTTTTCTTGAAAATACTCACAAAGTCTGGCTTCCGGCGTTTAGCCTTAAAAACCGCTTTAAAAGGGCGTTTTAGACAAAAACGACCCTTTTATAGTTTGTAATAATTTAATTTTAGCCATGCTTCTTATAATTAAATTAACTCAATATTTTCTCTTTTTACGGTTTTTTGCTCTGATGTTTCCAGATTTTTCACTGTAACCTGATTAGTGCTAAGCTCATCTTCACCGAGTATTAAAGCATATTTTGCCACTTTTGAAGCCTTTTCAAGCTGCTTGACAAACTTTTTATTAGTAAGGTCAAATTCACAGCTGATACCCTTACTACGCAGTTCTTCTGCCAGTTTGACAGCTTCAATCATATTGCCGGAGACAATAAAAGCCTTTGTCTTTTCTTCCGTCTTACTGCCGATAAGCGAAGCCAGCCTTTCCATGCCCATTGCAAACCCTATTGCCGGAGTATCTTCTCCGCCGAGGTTTTTGACCAGACTGTCATATCTTCCGCCCCCGCATACAGCGTTTTGAGAGCCGAGATTATTTGACTTAATCTCAAAAACCGTCCGGTTATAATAATCCAAGCCTCTTACAAGCAGCTTGTTAATCTCATATTTTATCCCGAGCGCATCAAGATATTCTTTTAATTCGTTAAAGTGATTTGCACAATCTTCGCAAATAAAATCAGATTGAATAACCGCCTGAATTTCAGGTTTTGCATAAATTGCTTTGCACTCTTCCACTTTGCAGTCCAGAAGTCTCAGCGGATTTTTTTCATATCTAGCCTGACAATCAGGGCAAAGTTCATTCAAATAAGGTTTAATAACCGCTTTTAGCTTTGTTTTAAATGTTTCTCTGCATTCAGGACAGCCGAGAGAATTTAGCTCTACTGACAAATCGTTTAAACCGAGAGCTTTAAGATAATTTACAGCCATCAAAATAACTTCCGCATCAGCAGTCGCCTGTTTTATCCCGAAAACTTCCACTCCGACCTGATGGAATTGTCTCTGCCTTCCTGCCTGCGGGCGTTCGTATCTGAACATCGGTCCTTTATACCAGAGTTTTACCGGAGCTGATAATCTGTGCATGCCGTTTTCTATAAACGAACGTACCACTCCTGCTGTATTTTCCGGTCTCAAAGTCAAAGAACGTTCGCTTTTTTCAAACGTATACATTTCTTTGTTTACAATATCAGTGGTATCTCCGACACCGCGCGCAAAGAGTTCGGTTGCTTCAAATATCGGAGTCCTTATTTCTTTTGCGCCGTAACTTGAAAAAACCTGATTTGCTTTTTCTTCCATAAAATGCCATACAGGCATTTCAGAAGGTAATATATCTTTTGTTCCTTTTTGTACTTTTATTATTGCCATAATCCCGATTCCCTTATATACTTTAATTATAATTGTACTACAAAAAGGAAGGGTTGAGATGGAAATAAAAGTTACTAAAATGCAGGGCTGCGGTAATGACTTTGTAATATTGGATTATGAAGAGTTTTTAAAGTTCAACTTATCAATGTCTGATACGGCAAAAGCCCTTTGTGACAGACATTTTGGAATCGGAGCCGACGGGCTTATTATTCCTGATACTCTTGAAGAGTCTGCAGACATCGGCTGGTACTTTTATAATTCTGACGGCTCGACAGCCCAGATGTGCGGCAACGGAATGAGATGTTTTGCAAAATACGTATTTGACAGAGGTCTGGTACAAAAAAATGAGTTTTCGGTAAAAACTCTTGCAGGCATAATATCTCCTAAAATCCTTGAAAACGGAGAGGTTCAGGTAAATATGTCCAAACCGGTTCTCAAGTCTGAATTAATCCCGTTTATTCCGCATGATAATATGAATTACAAAATGGCAGTAAAAAATATTGTATTTGAAGGTAATGCAATTTCTATGGGAAATCCGCATTTTGTAATATTTGTCTCGCCGGAAGAAGATTTGATGAAACTTGCAAAAGAGTATGGTCCTTTGATTGAAACCTCTGCAGAATTTCCTGAAAAAACAAATGTGGAATTTGTAAAAATCCTTTCTCCGGATAAAATAAGACTCTGCGTATGGGAACGCGGATGCGGAATTACTCTTGCTTGCGGAACAGGTGCATGCGCAAGCGTTGTTGCCGGCATTTTGAAAGGGTGTTTAAACAATTCTGTAGAAGTTGAACTACCGGGCGGAAAAGTCCGAATCGACTGGGAAGGAAACAAAATCCGTACAGCAAAAGACGTTTTTCTTACAGGTCCGGCGGATTATGTTTTTGAAGCTGAATTCCTGAATGTCTGACAGATTTATTAATATTTGTTACAATCACTTGCATAGAAAGAATTTTATGCAATAATAAGTTATGGACATAAAGTGTAATTTTGACCCTTATTTTTTAAATAAAAGTTTTTATCCCCCGCAAAACACAGGGACAGTATTCTATGGAGTGCATAAAGTTCCCCTGAGGAGTGCGAAAAAAAGTGCAGATATATTACTCAAGAGACCGGCTGGCGTAGAGTGCGCTGCCGGTCTCTTGAGTTTAAACCCGGTTATAAACAAAAAACCGTTAACTATTTCGCAAAAAATCAGCAGTTATGTCAAAAACTATTTTAAAAATATCAAACATACTTATGAACATAAAGTTGTTTTCTCTCTGATAGAACGTGAACTTTTCGGCGGTAATACAATTGACAGTATTACACATGATCTGGATAAAATGATTCTGTATATTCTGGGATTCCCTAAATCATTTGTATCTGAATTCCACAGAAAGCACTCGGCACATCATCCTGAAAGCGGCAAAAAAATGAATCTTAGAAGTATGTTGTGCGATAATATAGCTTCTTCGCCGGAATTTAAACCGGAAAAGAAACGTTCTTTAAGAGAACATTTCAATACCTGCCTTGCACTTCAAAATGTTAACGGGTTTAAAAATGTTCTTGAAAGATACAATTACGGTGAAAATTTAAACTTCAAAAAAATTATTGCGGAAAAGAATTCAAAATATATGAGTCTTAAAGGAGTTGTGCTTGCAACCGGCAAGCTTGCACTATTGAATCTCTTTTAATTGAGCCCAGATAACCGGATTTTCCGTATCATAATCCATAAGGTCAATAATTCTGTAATACGGCAGTCCGGCTGTTGTAATATGAATTATCCCGTTAACATTTTTCTCACTGTTAACACCAAAGTGTCCTGAAATTACCGCTTCCACATTCTTATGTTTTGCAAGCACTGCCATATAGTTCTCCGGTTTAAAAGTGTAATAAGATTCTTTATCGGCAGGCGGAATTAACGGAAAATGCTGAAAAATAATAACGTGCTTATCCGGATATTTTGAAAGTTCTCCGTCAAGCCAGCTTAAAACATCTTCTTTATAATATCCGTTTGTTCCCGGTATAACCTCCTTAGAGCCGTCTGCCACAACAAAAATTACTCCGTCCTTCTCAAAAACATAGTTAGATTTTTCCGGCTTATATTTTCTTACATTTTTTTTAATAGTTTTTATATAATCAGATTTACTCAAATGCTTGAGTTTGTTAACATCTTTATCTCCGAGAACAATATAAAAAGGACATCTCAAGTTTTTCGCTTCATCAAGGAAAGATTCAAGGAGTTCCGCAGACGGTTTTGCAATATTGTCGCCGGTAAAGATAACAAATTTTACATCTTTTTGTTTATTAATATCCTTTACTGCCTCTTTAAAAACAGTGTTGTCAGACTCATCCGAAAACAATGCGTCGCTTATTTGGACAAAACGCATATCTTTTGCTACAGCAGTTGATACACATAATAAAAATGTAAAAAACAAACTCAAAAATTTAATCATAACTACCTCAATAAAATGATTTTAGCATAAAAATACTATACTTTTTTCAAAAATAGTTTATAATGTACATGCAATGTATAATTTAGGACATCATTATGTCTTTTGATTTCAATAATATCAACCCGATTAACAAAGCACAATCAACGTACAAAGACGGAAGCGGCATGGGCGGCGGCGGAATGTATTTTCGTCAGGGCAAAAAACATAAAGGAGAAAAAGATGAAGATATGTTTGAACGCTGTGAAGAAAAAGATCCTAATGAGATTGAGTTTGAGCCGGAAATAAAAGAAGAAGATATTCCGCAGGATACTCTTGTAAACAGATTTGTTAACTGGTTCAGAATAAGAAAAAAATAGTTTCCGCCGGATTTCACACTTGCTGCATTCATTTTACCGGACACTCGACCTATTTTAAAAGCGCTTTTTCCCTCACTCACCATCTTTTATATTTACAATAGTTCCGCTTGCATCCGCATTGAACTCGTAAGCCTGCTGAATTTTTTGGGTTTTCTGACTCTTTTTGAGTTCAGCAAGAACTCTGTCTTTTCCGTCTTCAAGTTTCTTGATATTTTTAATTTCCAGATCTCTTATTTCATCAATAAGCTTATCAAGCTCTTTTTGCTGAACAGGCGTAAGTTCCAGATATTTTTGCATACATTTACAGTTTAAAAATATCTTTTCCCGATTTTTTATCATTGTAATAGCATTGTCAAAATCCTCGTTATCAATCATTCTTGATATATCTTCCGAGCCGTTTTTAAGCTGTGTGTACTGCATCATCAACTGTTCAAACTGTTTTTCATCCTGCATCGTTGTTATCCTCTCTCAGTGCCGGATGCTGCTGCACTTCATTCTGCGGCATTTCTTTCATAGCATCTTCCACCGTAATAAGCCCGTTTTTAATATCTATGGCTTTCTGGAATCCCCAGCGGATATTGGTTATATCTTGAATAACTTCATCCAGTTTGCCGGTATCACGGGTTACATTCACTCTTATAAGATTCATTGACATTCTGTTGTAAAGCCTGAAGAGCTGTTTGGCAACAGCGTTTCCGTTCTCTAAATCAATCGTACGCATAAGTTCGCGGAGGATTTTTCTTGCACCGTCAATATTTTCCCCTTTGTCCTTAATATTGTTTTCCATTATGGCAGCTTTGGCTTTTTGCAAAAATTGAAGTGCGCCGTCAAGCAGTAATATCATTAATTTTTCAGGAGTTGCAGTATTGATATTACTTGTCTGGTATTGTTTAATATATTTTTCGTATGGATTTTTCGGAGGCATTTACACCTTCTTGTTTACAAATATTCCGGATGCCATATTCAGTTTTTGTACCAGTTCCCCGAGTTCATTTCCGGATATTGTTTCTATTAACCTGTTTGTTGCACTGTCATATAATTCTATTATATCATCTTTTACATTTAATTTAACATAAAAATCTTTATTGGGATTTTCTATATCTTCAATGTCAGCTTCATCAGCAATTTCATCATTATTTTCCGTCTCCGTAACAAGTCCGTCATTAAAATCATTTTCAACACCCTCTTGATTTTGCTCCTGCGGCGATTGCTGTTGAGGCTGCTGTTGTCCCGTACTGCCTTCGTCATCGTCTTTCGGACGGACACGCTGGTTTACACCGAGACTCTGTACCTGTCTTGAATCATTTACAGCATCAGAATGCATTGCCTGCTCGGTCTTATTAGCATAGTCCGCCGAAGTTGATTCTTTGACAACTCCGGTGTTTGCTATGGATAATCCGTCCATGCCCATATGTGAAGGTTCCTTTACATCTTCTAACTTCTTACATGTTATGATATAATACTCATATGTTCATCATATAAAAGAAGGGTATATTTCATGAGTAAGAGCTTATTTATAGATTTTATGGAGAAAATGTTCGGTTTTCCTTTATGGATTAAACAGACAATTTTCTTAAACCTGTCAAATGATTTAACCAATTATTTGAGTAATGAATTCCTTGATGTGCAGGAAGGTGAATTGTTTCACGTATACAGACCAGCTCTTTCCGAATTGGGACAAAATGAGCTTAAAACAAAAGAATCCAAATATGATGAAAATATTTATTCTTTTTTGAACTGTTGCTCAAAAGGTATGTCGCTTGTTGAAATTGCAATCGAGAGTAATTTTACAATGGAGGAAATTGCAAAAGCGTTCATGTTCTGCAAAACTTCCGGTTTCTTTTCAAAAGAAACTCCGAATCTTATAAGCGCCACAGCAGGATTTATTGCCGGTAAATACAGAACCGGCGAATATTTTATCCGTGCAGGAAAGATGACAATTGAGCAGCTTGATGAAGTTTTGAATAAACAGCAGGAAATGAACGAGTCAGGAAAACATGTATTCATTGCGGAATTAATGGTTCAAATGGGTTTTGTCGGTGAAAAAGACGTAAAAAGTATTATCTTCATGAAAGAAGAGGCAGGAAAAAGATTTTCGCTTAATCCTGATGATATTCCGACAATTGCAATGGAGAAAGAAAAATACGATATCAGGGTTGAAAATACAAGACTTAAAGAAGAAAATGAAATTCTGCGTCAGAAAATCGATGCTATTTTGACTTATATAAAAGAACATAAAGAGCCTGAAAAAGAACCGGAAGTTCAAGAGTTTTAGACTATGCGTATAGATTATATCCGCGACGGTCTGATTGAAGAGTTTCATGAGGGTAAATTACTTCGTTATCCGGAGGGGAATATTTATCCGGAACCTTATTATCTCCGCTCCTGTGCAAAACCTTTGCAGGCTGCGTTGCTTGTCGATTGCGGCGCTAAGCTGACTGATAAAGAACTTGCACTTTGCTGCGGCTCTCATGCAGGCGAGGAGTGTCATCTGGAAGTTGCACGCGGGATTATGAAAAAATACGGCATAACCGAAGATATGCTTAAGTGTGGAGTTCATGCGCCTTTATCAAGGACAATGCAGGATAAAATGCTCTTAAGAGGAGAAAAACCTTCGCAGATTCATAATAATTGTTCCGGAAAACATCTCGGGTTTCTGGTTTTGTGCAAGATTAACGGCTGGGATACGGAAAATTATTATGAGCTTGAACACCCTCTTCAGCAGGCTGTCATAAAAAAAATATATGAAATGTGCGGGATTGTAATTGATACCCCCCATTCCCTCCGGGACTTCCCCCGCAAGGGGGGAAGAAAGCGCGCTAATCTGGCGCAAGAAACTCTTCCCCCCTTGCGGGGGAAGTGGTCGGAGACCGAAGGGGGGTGCCGGAAAATTTTTAATTCCTCTTACTATCCCATTACCACTGACGGCTGCGGTGTTCCTATTGTAAGCATGCCGCTTTATAATCTGCTTTGCGGTTACATAAATTTATTAAAATACGATAAAATAATCAACGCAATTATTAATAATCCATACATTTTTGGCGGAGAAAACCGGCTGGATACTGAAATTATTCAAAAAACAGACGGGCTTGCTGCAAAAGTCGGAGCCGGCGGGCTTTGTGTTGTTTTGAACACGAAAAAACAGGATGCTTTTGTTGTCAAAATTAATGACTGTTCAATGGAAGCAAGAAGGTTTGCGGTTTTAGAAACGATTAACCGTCTGGGCTGGGGTAAGATTGATTTTGATAACAAAATAAGAATAATTTCCGGTAAAGTTGTCGGAGAAGTTGTTGTTAATCTTTAAGTATATTTGGCGGTTTACTTTTTATTGTATTGATGGAAATGTATTTTATGGTGACTGAGATGATAAAAATGTCGGTTGGGTGATATTAATAACTTGAATGGATTGCCACGAAAATCAAAGATTTTCTCGCAATGACAGCAAGTTTGGCGGCTCACTTCCAAGTTTGCAGTCAGTAGTGTGGAGCAAGCTCACACTACTATTTTTATTTCCTCAGTCACTCAGTCACTTAATCACTTAGTCACCAGCCTTGCTTCTTGATCACTCTCAAACAATACATTCATTATTCACTAATAAATGCCCCATATTCCTTTATATGCTTTTCGAGCTTATTAAGAATAGTATTATCTATTACATGCTCAATTTTGCAGGCAGTTTCTTCCGCAAGATTATGTTCTACGCCGAGGATTTTTTCAAAAAATTCAGCAAGAGTTTCGTGTTTTTTTATAATCTCTTTAGCTTTTTTTACCCCTTCTTCAGTAATAGAAATTGTTCCGTAGTACCCGTAGTTAATGAGTCCTGACTGTTCAAGTTTCTGCATAGCTTCTGTAACCGAAGCGCGTGAAACCTTCAGCCTGCGTGCAACTTCTACGGCTTTTACCTTTTTTTCGTTTGTATAAATACTGTAAACAGCTTCAATATAATCTTCTAAACTGGAAGAGATTTCAGCCACTCCATACCTCCAATCATATAAAAAGACCCGCATATAATATTCAGCTTATCCGGAGTTAAAACTGTTTCTGTTTCGTATTTTTGAGCCGGATACGGACATTTTTTAATAAGCTCATTATACCTTGCGGCGTTAGGATAATCAAATTCATTAAGATAAATTTCATCCCCCTCTCTAAAGAGTATTTTCATCATCTTTTCATAATCTTTGTTTTTTAAACATCCAAAAACAAATCTGCATTCACTTTCCGGATAAAACCAGTCAAGATTATCCCGCAGCGCCTGAATTCCGTTCGGATTATGCGAGGCGTCGATTATTAAATTCTTTTCTTCAATGTATTCAAACCGGCAAGGGTTTTTGACTTTTTTCAAACCTTCAATAATTGTTTTATCATCAATATCTTTGAAAAGGTAATTAATTGCAGTAATAACAAGTGCAAGGTTTTCGACCTGATGATTGCCTTTGAGTGCAAGCGCTTGTATAAATTCCGGATTAACAAACGGAGAAGCAAGTATGAACATTGAATTCATCTCGTCGGCTTTGTCTCTGACCGCTTCGTACCCTTCGGAAGTTATCACGGCAGAATTCGGTTTAATTATTCCTGCTTTTTCAAAAGCTATTTTATCCTTTGTATTACCGAGCCTTTCCGTGTGGTCTAAATCAATATGGGTAATAATTGAACAAAGGTTTTGTTTAATAACGTTTGTGGCGTCAAATCTCCCGCCCAGACCGGTTTCGAGAATAACGATATCTGCATTCTGTTCTTTAAAGTACAAAAACATAGTTATGGTAAGTATTTCAAACTCCGTAAGATGAATATTCAAATTTGTTATTTGTTCAATATATTGTGCAAAGACTTCTTCCGGAATTTCTTCTCCGTTGACTTTAATCCTCTCTGTATAGTTCCATATATGCGGGCTTGTGTAAAGTCCGGTTTTATATCCCGCTTCCCTTAAGATTGACTCCAGCATTGTGCAGACAGAACCTTTGCCGTTTGTTCCGGCAACGTGAATATATTTTAAATCATCCTGCGGATTTCCGAGTTTTTTAAGCGCCTTAGAAATCCTGTCAAGGCTTAAATCTATGTAAAAATTGCTTTTAGATGTAATTAGTTTTATAGATTCAGAGTAGTTCATAGCTATTTATTATACCACTGGAATTATGGTTACTAAATGCAGACTGTATTCACCGGCAGACTAAAGTCTTTATTGAATTTCAAATGGCTTAGTTATACTGCGCTGTTTGCTGATAACTAGAACCAGTTGCAAACATTTTCAGTACAGAGTCGTTCTGCAAGGTCGTTGATTATATTAACTCTTGTCATTTCATAAGTTACCGGAGTAATGGAAATTTTGTTGTTGCGAACGGCGGCAATATCTGTTGAAGCGTCCTCCGGCTCATTGATTAGCTCTCCTGCCATCCAGTAGTAGACTTTTCCTCTCGGATCAACCCTTCTTTCGTAAGCATCGGTGAACATTCTGCTTCCGAGTTCTGTTATTGAAATCCCTGCAATATCTTCTTTTTCTAAACCCGGAATATTAATGTTTAAGATGGTTTTTGGAGGAATTATGTAAGTGTCCAGTTTGTTTAATAATTCTGCAATAAAGGAGGCGGCAAAATGAAAATCTTCATACTCATTTCTAAGACTTGCAAGCGAAGTTGCAATACTCGGATATCCCATCATAGCGCCTTCCATAGCACAGCTGACCGTTCCGGAATAAAGAATATCCGCCCCTAAGTTAGGACCGTGGTTAATTCCGGATATAACTAAATCCGGCAATTCTTCTTTTGCTAAAATAGCGTTGATTGCAAGTTTAACGCAATCACCCGGAGTTCCGGTTGTCATCCAGCAGCGCTTAGAGCCGTATTTTGCGTCAACTTCTTCAACTCTCAAAGGGGTATGAAGCGTAAGGGAATGCCCTGCTGCACTTCTTTCTCTGTCAGGAGCAACAACGTAAACATCGTGGCACGGTGCAAGTGCTTCAATTAAAGCCCTAATCCCGTTTGCCAAAATTCCGTCATCGTTTGATATAAGTATTTTCATTTTTTGCTCCTCTCAGATATCTTTTATTATATCATGTCCCGGAAAATTGTTACAAAAATTTACAATTTTTTGCTAAACATTTTTTGGATTTTTAAAGTTATATTTTACATCGGAAAATAAACAATATCCGCTTTTTTACAAAAAAGTTTTAAAATATTATTACAAGGAAAAAACATTCAAAAATTCATCTTTACATTTCCTTTACAATTCCTTATATTATGGCAATTTTTATTTTGACCGGCTTTTAAATAAATATTAAGTTGATATAATCGACTTAGGGGCAAATGTAGTGTGGAGGTAATATCCCGATTATCATCGAGCCGTAAATAGCATCGTAGTTTGGAATTATTTTCAGGAATCATTTTCCCCCGGAAAGTATATGTGTATGATAGAAAGAATTAGCGTAGACACAACCGGAAAAATAAATAGTATTCAAGCCCGAAAGAATAAGAAAGGAGAACTACAAAACTCTCCGAACTTCAAAGGGCTCGGCTCTATTGCACTAAGCGGGATTCAGGCATGCGAGAGAATGCCTATGATTAACGTTGCGGTTGTTGATATGTTATCCGCAATACTTCCAAGGACAATAGTAGAATCTATGACCAACTGGTTTGCAGGTTTTGAAGCTTTTAGACGCGAATCTTCAGGTCTTGTTGTAAACTGCTTAATCCCGAGCCTTATAGCCTGGGGTATTGCAAAATGCATTAACGGCAGTTTTATGCCTAAAGGTGTGAATATGTCTGATTGCTGGGCTGACAGTTCTTTGATAGACAAAGCGTCGGAGTAT
The DNA here is from genome assembly GCA_944324185.1 of Candidatus Gastranaerophilales bacterium. GTDB lineage: Bacteria > Cyanobacteriota > Vampirovibrionia > Gastranaerophilales > Gastranaerophilaceae > CAG-196. The sequence continues at coordinate 35,713 of CALUVI010000001.1, forward strand.
TACAAAAATGCAGGTTCGGAAGATAAGATTAAAGAATCTTTAAAAAATATTATTTCTGATACTCAGGGATTTGAAAGTAAAAAAACAATACTGTTTAAAGAGGCTCTCTCTCCGGAAGACATTGATAAATACGCCTCTGAGCTTGCAGAAATTTCACGTTCTGATAAAACTAACAGGCAGGTAAACAAATCTGTTAAAAAGATAGCTAATGAAATAATTGAAAAAACCCGCGTTGCGGAAAATATTAAAGTTGCAAACGGCAAATCCGAAGTCGCTGCAGAATCAGTTACGACACTGCTTCAAGATTCGGTTAAGTTCTTTAAAGGTTACAATAAAGCCGGCAATACTTCTATAGAAGAATTTGCAAGAAAAAGTAAAAATCTTGTTAAGGGCAAAAGCTGGCTGGGCTTAGCTGTAGTTCTTCCGCTTGCAGCATCCATGCAGTACATTAACCGCTGGATAACCTGCAAAGTTTCCGGAGTCAAAGGCGCGCCTATTTATGATGATTTTGGTAAAGGTAAAGCAACTATTGAAGAAAACCCGAAAGCAAAAGAAGGTTTATTGAGACAAAAAATAATCTCAATTTCATCAATGATTGGTACAGGACTTCTTTCAATGATGAAAAAGCCGACTCTCGGAATGTTAGAATTTAAGGGTAAATTCCCTACAATGGATCAGGCAAGAATAATTTCCACAACAACTTTTGCTTCCCGTATGGCAGTTGCTGAGGATAAAAACGAACTTGCGGAAGCTACAATAAGAGATATTGCAACTTTTGTAAGCTTATATTTCCTCGGAGATTATGCCGCAAAAGCTGCTGCTACAATTATTCAAAAGAGGACCGGAATTTCACTTCTCAATGAGACCAAAAAGCTTGATAAGAATGCAAATCCGCTAAGAAAAGCTTGGCACTGGGTTAAAGATATTAATATTAAATCATCGGAAGAAGTAATCAGTGCAACAGAGGAAGGTTTAAAGGCAAAAGGGATTAAACCTTCAAAAGAACAGCTTTCAGTAATAGAAAACGAACTTAAAAAAGCGCGCAATTTACGTTCCGCTTGTCAGGTTGCTAACCTTGGTGTATCATTATTACTGTTAGGGATTGTGATTCCGATATTTACACGCAAAAACACTAAGAAAAAGCACGAACAGGAACTAAAGCTCGCGCGTGAGAATAATACACAAGTCGAAAATAAAAAAGAACAGCCGGAAGCAGTGACGCCTCTGGATATAAAATATTCCAAGCTTACTGCCGGATTCAGGGCTGATAAACGTTAAGGCAAAATATGAAAGTACAATTTTCAAATTCTCAAACAACAAACCAACAACCACAATTTAAAGGCGCAATAGACAGCGGCTTACGTTACCTTGCGACAAATCAGGCAATCGGCGCAAACGGCGTAGACTTCTGCTTTATGGTAACACCGAGAACCGCAAGCGATACAATAAAAAGGGGACCTGCTGCCGGTCTTGAAACTTTCAGACGTGAAATTATGGGAACGGTTAACGATTCCTGCATAGGTTTATTCGGCGCAGCCTCCGGTGCTATGATTGCTTACGGGTTAAATAAAAAGTACGGATTGAATGTAAACAAACTCTTTACGGCTCCCGAGACTTTAAATATTCTGGCAGAAAATAAATCCGAACAGATTAAAAATAACAAAACCCAGATTGATTATATTAAGAAAACCCTCTCTGATGTCAAAGCTTACAACCCGACTTCTGCACGGGCTGATTCAGAAGGTTTTGTAAAACTTTCCGGGAAAACAATCGATGAAGCTGCTGAATTTTTTGACAAAGCTTTGAACAACAAAGAACTCGATTTCCACAACTGGACAAAAGAAAAAACTGCCGGTTCAAGAAGTGTAATTATAAATAAAATTACAGAAGACACCGGAGCACAGTCAAGATATATTCTGGAATCAACAGACAAGGCAATAAAAAGCGAAACAAATTTGAAATCACTGCTGAATGATATTTATATAGTTTCTGATTCATTTAATCATGACAAAGTAAAAGACGCGTTCAAAAAACAAATTGAAACAGGCGAAGCTGTCAAAAATAATACTTTTGTAAAAGGCGTTCAGAAATTTATGAAATCGCGCGCCGGCGCCGGGTTTGCAATAGCTTCAGCCGTCGGGCTTTCTGTTCAGCCTATCAATATGTATCTTACAAAACTCAAAACCGGAACAGACGGTTTTGTCGGCGTGGAAGGACGTTCTAAGGACAATTCAAACGGATTCAAAGGGTTGAAAGTATTAAGCAGTGCTGCATTTTTCAGTATGATTCTTGCAACACTTAATATGTCTCCTTTAAAATTCCTGAAATCACCGTCAAAATTTATGGATAAAATGTCATTCACCGGCAAAATGCCTACAATTAACCAGTTAAAAGGTGTTTACGGCGTAACAATTATCTCAAGAATTTTCTCAGCAAGAGACAAAGACGAACTTAGAGAAGTTTTAACCAAAGATACTCTCGGGTATTTAAGCTGGCTTGTACTGGGTGACATTGTAAACAAGCTTGTTGCAGACGGCATGGATAAAACAGTTATGAACTACAAGCGCGGTTTTGAGAATGCTAATCCGTTTAAACGGACATTCAACGCTTCTTTAAAAACAAGAGATGAAATATTGATTGAAACTCTTGCCCAAAACGGTAAAGAAACGACAAAACAGGTTGACGGTAAGACCGTTGCAAAATCGTTCAAAGAAATGTTAAAAGATGTTGATACGTTAAATCCTCAAATTAAAAAACTTACAAAGAAACGTATGTTCGCGCTTAATTCCGCACAAATTGCCGGCTATCTCTTCTCAGGACTTGTACTTGGTTTAGGTATTCCTAACCTCAATATTTATATAACAAATACTCTTGATAAAAAGCGTAAAGCTGAAGCGCTTAAAAACGAACAAAATAAAATGAGCGCATAAATTAGCAGCGGTTAAAAAATACCGGATGGGAAAATGACTTTGAATGAAGCTTACATATACTTAAGCTTCCGGATTTGCTTTTGATCTTCCTGCATTGCGAAATCGGAGCCGTCCGGATTATTATCTAAATCATTTTTCTTTTTGCCGCCGTAACCTGTTCCTGCCCGATAGCCCGAGATTGAATACAGAGCAGGAAGCGCCGGCTCTATCCATCTGAGTCCGGACATTACCGCAACTGTTGCGATATCATCCGAATGCAGACAAATATCAAGAACTTCCGGTTTTCTCTCTTTTGTATCTGAGTCTTTAAAACATTTATTTATAACCTTTTTACCTATAAAATTGGCAATAGCGCTGCCGCCAATGACCCCGGTAAGCACAATGCCGCTTACCATCCCCAGAGCCCGTGCAGCCTTTGATTTAATATTCAGTTTTTCCAGTATACAGAGCGCTGCACCTGCGCCTATGTTGCACAAAAAAATATTTGCGAGATACTGATAAGCTCCCTCTTTTATTTTATCCGGAATCTTTTTCCGGTAATTACTGTCGGTAAACCTGTCTCCCAAAATTCCGCCTGCAATCCCGCCAAGTACGGGAATTAATCCGAACACTGACAACCGCCCTATTTCTGAAAAAATTTCTTTTGAAGATATATTTTCAGGCTCCGGAATAAGATTATTAAACAAAGCCCTTCCGTCAGATGTGTGCAGATTTTCTGAAAGGTGTTTAACTTCTCTGACATTGAGAATCTTTGTTTTTGTCTTATGCAGAAGTTTCTCCGTTTTGGAATTTACTTTATTTTTTGCAAGAAAGTCATTAATCAGCTTTGAATTATATTTGTTTAATTTATCCGGTTTGACAACTTGCGGAGCAGTTCGGAATATTCCGGCTGTAATCTTCGGGGCGTAGATAGAAGATGCTACCGCTCCAAACATAGTCAGCCCGTTTCTGATAAAAACCTTCTTTCTCTCTTCTTTCGGAGTATTATATGTATCTTGTATAACCATAGCTCCCGCTCCCAGAGCAAGCAGCGGCGGCAGTGTTCTTGAAAAATTCCCGACCAGTCTCGGCTGGTCAAGAAACTTTGCAAATGCTTTTACTGTATTCATTGTTTGGTAGTCCTAACATATTGCTTACAGGTATTGTAAACTAAGCCTAACATTTTGTCAAGCAGAGAATGTATAGGGATTGGCAGCAAAAGTACCTTATTTTCTGATAAACAGAAAATCGGCTTAAGTTTAAAAGAACAAATTTTTGCACCACTGACTCTTTGTGCTATAATTTTGACTATGAAGAGTAAAGCTAAAAAGATATTAACCGCAACTGTTTGTTCTGTCGTAATCTTAGCGGGAGTTGCTGCAGCATCGTATTTATGGGTTCTTCCGGCTGCTGTTTCAAGCAAATGGGTTAATAATAAAATTACAGGAGAAGCAAAAAAAATTCTCGGCGCGGAAGTTGTTATTGTAAATCCTGAATTAAAAACAGGCTTAAATCCTGATATAGCTTTCTCTATTGATAAACTGTCAATTGTAAAAAACAATCAAGAGTTATTAAATCTTACAAATCTTGATACGGAATTTTCTTTCAGTGATATTTTCAAAAAACGTCTGATTGTAAAAAAAGTTCTTGCAGATAATATTTATTTAGACACGGCAGACTTATTGGCGCTTTTGTCTAAAACTGAACAAAAAAAAGAACAAAAGCCTTCTGAATTTGATTTAGATATCTATTCTGCGGTTCTTGGCGTGAAAAAATGCCTCATCACTTATAACACTCCTGATATCGGGATAAAATTTGATGCAAAGCGCATGCTGCTTGACAGAACAAAAGCTAAAAAATATCTGCATTTTGATTTTGATTTTGAAATGGCTAAAGGCAGTGATAAGATTGTTGTCTCTGCAAATGACAAAAACAAAATTTATATGGGAAACGGCGAACTCCATGTTGACAGCTTTCCGATTGAAATTGACAAATCCAAAATTGTAATTGACGCTTTTGCTTCAAGAAAAACCGGCGCGGAGATGAATATTTCTTCTACAAACTTCAAAGCAAGAGATATTTTTAATATTCTGACTTCAAATATCATTATTCCAAACGGCAAAGAACTTCTTGCGCCAATCGGTGATGTTAACGGGAGTGTAGATTTTAACCTGCATCTTACAAAAAATAATATACACGGAAATGTTGATGTAAACGGCGCGGATTTTAAAATTTTGTATCTTGAAAATCTGCCGGTAAAAGTTACACAAGGGCTGGTTGAGATTGGAAATACAACAGTTACGCTCAAAGATTTTAAAGGATATTATAATAACAAAGAAAATAACAGTATTACAATGTCCGGAGAGGTTAAAGATTACTGGAAAACTTGTGATACAAAGATTGTTTCAGATATTTTTGTAAATGATGATTTCTTTAAGAATTATGTTTCCAAAATGCTGAATGCTCCGATTTCACTTGTAGGTGATGCCGGTTCAAGGCTTACACTTACTTCTAAAAACGGCTCCTGTGATGTTGTATGGTATTTTCTTCTGAATGAAGGCGAAGGTTTTAAACTCGGCGAGCAGTCAATGGTTCTTGCAAATTATAAAACCTTGTTCAAAGTTGATTTGAGTGTGATTAAAAATATTCTGAAAATCAATACAATCGATTACTATATAACCGACAAGCTTCAAAAGGGCATGACACCTGTTCTTGCAATCAAAGGTGACATTGATATGGCTGATAATATGAAGCTTCTGGATATAAATTTAAAAATTCCGCGTCCGCTTCCGAGTGAGTTTCTGAATTTCCTTGCAGGGCAAAAAATCTTTAGAAAAGGCACCATTTCAGGGGATTTAAGTATTGATAATCACGGTGAATTCCCGAAAATGGACGGTGTAATTGAATTTAATAAAGTCCGTATTCCGGCGCAAAGACTCTATATTGAATCCGCAAAAATCGGTGCAAAAGGCGACAAGTTAGGCGCTATTGCTGACGGAAGATTTAAACGCTCAAAATACCATTTTGACGGATATATTGTCAATGAATTGAAACTTCCGATTGTAGTAAAAAGCGTCCATCTTAATGTCGATAATATTGATGTAGAAAAACTTATAGCTTCCGCAAATTCAACGCAGTCTACGCAGCAAACCGCTGAAGATGTTCTTATTGCGGATGAAAATACATATCAGGAGGATGATTTGGCAGCAGAAAACGACGAAACTCCGACATTCTCAAAGGGTCTGGTTATTGTCGAAAAATGTATCCTTAACCTGCAAAAGGGTAAATATAAGGAAGTTAATTTTGGCAATCTTTATGCTAATCTGACACTTGATAAAGACGGCGTATTACAGCTTCAATCTAACAAATTTGATATTGCAGAAGGTATTTCTACCCTAAAAGTCAAAGCGGATTTGATTAAAAAGCAGTATTACTTAAGATTGGGAATCAAAGATGTTAATTCTGATGTAATGGCAGCAGCAGTTCTGGGCTTGCCGAGAGAAATTTCCGGTAAGGCAAGAGGGTTAATTGAAATAACTTCTGACGAGTCTTTAAAACTAAACGGCATAATAAAATTTGATATCCAAAACGGTACGATTGAAAAAGTCGGATATGTTGAATATATTCTGAAAGTTGCGTCACTATTCAGAAATCCGATTGCAATGATTACTCCTGCAACATTTGGGGATTTAGTTAATATTCCGGATGGAAGTTTTGATGTTATTCATGGTGATATGACATTGAAAGACAATGTTATTGAAAAAATGATGATAAAATCCAGAGCAAAGCAGTTGAGTTCGTTCATTGTCGGAAGGTATGATTTAATGACAAATGACGCAACACTCAGAATTTACACAAAAATGTCAAACAAAGGCGAAGGCTTTGCAGGATTCTTGAGAAATCTGTCCCTGAACAGTCTTGCAAGCAGAATTACAACCAGCGGCAGAAATGACAGTAATTATTATGCGGCAGAACTCTCAATGCTGCCTTCTATTGACGCGGATGAAAAAGACTGTCAGGTATTTTTGACAACAGTTGACGGTGATGTGATTAATTTTAACTTCTTATCCTCACTCAAAAGAATTAAATAGAGGGGATAAGAGTTTTCGTCAGGCTAAAGCCCGATCTGTTACTACTTCGCACCCTGCGTACCTCGCACCTACGACGATAATATCAAATTTGTTATTTAAATAATCCCGGCTGTTCACAGGTTAGTTATATAATAAAAAGTAATTATGTGAACGCTTGAAAAATAAAAAAAATAGGTTAAAATAAGAATACAGGCAAGGGCAGCGTCGATGCCCAAACCCGTGCTCTATTTAAAGAGCTTCGATAATGAGAATTAGTATTATTAATAATACTAATTCTCTTGCGCTAATTTTGACTATCATAAAACCTCCTTTCTTTAGCGAAAATTAGCGTTTTAAATAATCAAAATTTTTAGCCTGTATTCAATCTTATCTTAATATAAAACGGAAAATATATCAATTAAAAATATGTTTTTATACCTGTAATTATATTGTATAATTCTGGTATGAAATATCTCAGGTCATTAATTGCTGTATTTTGTTTTGGAATATTTGGCACAGGTTCAATTATTCTAAACTTTCTCCTGTTTCCTTTTATTAAAAATAATAAAGAGTTGTGTTCGGATATTATTCATATAGTCTGGAAATTTTTTCTGTATCTGATGATGTTTTTTGGACTTTTCAGACTTGATATTAAAAATCTCGGAAAAATTGAAAATAAAATTATTGCAGCAACCCACCCGAGTTTTATTGATATAGTAATTTTAATCGGGCTTATTCCGCGAACAACCTGCGTTGTAAAAGAGGCGCTTGCGCATAATCCGATTTTGAAACACATTATCGGGAGCATTTTTATTACAAATGATGTGGATATTGAGGTTTTGAAAGCAGATTCTAAAAAGATGCTTGATAAGGGGTTTAATTTTGTTGTGTTTCCGGCTGGAAGAAGACATAGAAAAGATGAGCATTTGAAGATGAAAAAAGGCGCTGCATTAATTGCACTAAATGCAGGCAAAAACATTGTTCCCGTAAAAATTTCCAATGACGGTGATTTTTTGTATATCCACGAACCTTTTTATGCGGTCAACAGCAGATGTATAACTTTTGAACTTGAACAAATGCCTGAAATTAATATAAATGATTATTCAAATGATACGGAAATATCTGCAAAACACAAAATTACAAAACAACTTGAAGCAGAATTATATAATTGAACATTCAAAATAAAATATCAAGGGGCAAACCTGTATCTTTTTAAGAAACGTCAGCACAACAAAATACTTTAGCCATAGGCTGATAGTTTCAAGGAAAGGAGGGCAGATTATGGAAAATATCAATTTATGTCTTATGATTTTATTTTTGATTTTATTCATAATAAAAAATGACACCCATCAATTAAGATAGATGTCACTTTAGCCATTTACAGGTTACGGCAGTAGCAGCTGCCGCCCCGATATTTTTATTATAACCTATTTTGCGGATTTTTCAATCTTTTGATAAACAACTTGAAGAATATTTGTATAGTTTATGATATAATATCACTATGAACAGAAAAGAAGAAATTAAAAAATTAATTATTGAGTCGTTAGCGCTGGAAGAGATTACACCCGAGGATATTAAGGATGACGAGCCTTTGTTTAACGAGGGTTTAGGGCTTGATTCTATTGACGCGCTTGAACTCGGTATGGCTATCAAGCGTAAATACAACATTTCAATGGAAGAGGATAAAGATGTAAATAAAAAGCATTTTTATTCAGTGAATACTTTGAGCGAATTTGTGGAGTCGAAAATTAATGGCTGAGAAGTTCACAAAAGAGCAGATTCTTGATGAGTTGAAAAAAATTCTGACAGAAGAGCTGGAAATCGATGAAAATGACATTAAGCCTGAAGCAAATTTATTTCAGGATTTAGACCTGGACAGCATTGATGCGGTTGATATTGCCGTACGTATGCAAAAATTTACGGACAAAAAGCTTTCTCCTGCAGAGTTTAAGAAGATTCAAACAATTAATGACGTAGTGGAAGCTGTTTATGCACTCCTCGGGTAAGTTCCGGAAAATAATAAAAGCTCTGGCGCCTTTTATCGGAATGTTTGCGGTAATCGGAATTTTCCATTTCACGGATTTTATTCTGCTTAAATATTATCCGCCTGTTATGAATTTTTGTCTTTTTATGATATTTTTTTCATCGCTTTTTCAGGAAAGAACGGTTATACAAAAAATTGCGCTGGCATCTGATCCGGATTCCAATGAAGCGGTTATGAAATATACAAGAAATCTTACGTATATCTGGGCGGTGTTTACGTTTTTAAACTTTCTCGTCTCTGTCGGAACGGTCTTTATGTCAGAAAAAATCTGGGCTTTGTATAACGGATTTATTTCTTATCTTCTCGTCGGAATAATTTTTATTATAGAATATATAGTAAGAATAAATTTTATGAGGAAGTATGGATAATTTTAAGGAGCTTTTAGACGAATTTTTAACAACGGGAGAAATCTCTTTTCAGACCGGCGGAACAGTTTCCGACGGCAAGTTTGTAAAGGCTCATCTTGATAAAATGCGAATTGAAATGCAGGATATGAAAGACCAGCTTAAACTGGACAGCGGTTATAATTTTATTTCAACCACAACTCCAAAACACCGCTGGGGCTTTACGTTTCAAATTCTGTATCCGGCACTTACCGGCGGGAAGATTCTTGAAAAAAGAGTGAATTATCCGGAAGATATTAATATTGAAAACGCGGTTCTTGTAACTACACCTTCGTTTCTGGAGGCGATGAGAAAATACGGAGATTTGCCGAAAGTTAATCCGAAAGTCATAATGTCAGCAGGGGCAAAATTGGAGGATAAGACTTTTGAGTTTGCAAAAAGTATTTCAGACAGAGTTATAGAGATTTACGGAAGCTCCGAGAGCGGAATTATTGCATGGAGAGAGGATTATAGAGACAGAATGAAGCTGTTTAGAGGAATGAAAGTCCTTGAAATAGGGGAAGATTGTACAAAAATTTATTCTGAATACTCTTCCTGCAATCCTGTAATTCTTGAAGACAGAATTAAAGTTTATGATAACGGCGAGATTGAGTTTCTGGAGCGTAGAGGAAGAGTTTTAAAAGTTCAGGAAAAGCGGATTATGTCATCTGATGTTGAAGAAGAGATTAATAAACTGGAATTCGTAAATGAATCATACTGCCTTGAATACGGCGGAAAGCTTGCGGCTTTATGCGTTTTAAACGACGAAGGCAAAGAATTTTTACAAAATAATGACAAACTAACGCTTGTTAAAAAGCTTAAATCCGAACTCAAAGACAAGTTTGAAATTATACCCCAGAGATGGAAATTCTTTGATGAAATACCAAGGAAACAGACCGGAAAGATTGACAGAGAGTTTATAAAAGAACTCTTTAGCCTTAATCTTTCACTTCCGCTTATTCTAAACCGCGAAGTTACTGAAGGGGTGACAAAATTTAAACTAACGTTTATTCCCAATAGCAATTTTTTCAAAGGTCATTTTGAAGATATGCCGATTTTGCCGGGAGTTGTGCAGCTATTTTTTGCAAACTGGTTTACCGGAAGAGCTTTCGGGCTTGATTGCGCACTCGGGCAAATCAGAAGGATTAAATTTTCGAATATCATTAAACCGCTCGAGGTTGTAGAATTGGAGCTTAAAAAAACTGAGTCGGGCGTGAGTTTTAAGTATTATAATGAAGAGAAAACTTTTTCAACAGGAATTTTGCCGGTAAAGAGTTTTTTGCAGGAATAAATTATGAAAAAAATAGTAACAGAACTAAAAATAAAAGTACCGTTTTACGATTTAGATCCGATGAATATTGTCTGGCACGGGAATTATGTAAAATATTTAGAGCAGGCAAGGTGTGATTTTTTTGACAAACTCGGGTATGATTATATGCAAATGCATGCGGACGGGGTAATGTATCCGATTGCTAAGATGGATTTTAAGTTCATCAAGTCTGCAAAATTTAACGATAACCTGATTATTCGCTGTAGTCTGAAGGAGCTTGAACCGGCAATTATTATAAAATATGAAATTATGACGGAATCCGGAGAAAAGATTCTGTCGGCTCATACAATGCAAATAGCCGTTTTGACAAAAACGGGCGAAACATTGTACGAGGCGCCGGAAGTTTTGAAGAAGGCGGTTTTGGGGTAAATATTAAAGAGTGAAGAGTGAAAAGGCTGGCTGTAACCCGAGGCTTACCCCCTCCCTAACCCTCCCCGTTGGAGAGGGAACGCGCGCTGATGTTCGATTGGAGTAAGGTATACTTTTTTAATGTTAAGGAGATTCTTCACCCCCGAATTGTTGTCGGGTTTTGAATAACAGTAAGCTTGTCGTTTGACCTACCAACACAATACATTTACCCCCTCCCCAACCCTCCCCGTTGGAGAGGGAACGCGCGCTGTCGTTCGCTTGGAAAATGTAGGATGCGGTAAATCGAAGATTTACCGCATCAATTTAACTAAACCCAAAGTCCGCAGGGTTTATAAACCCTGCGGACTCAAAACCTTTGAGCCAATTATTTATACGCCTGACTTTTTCAAAACTTCATTAAGCAGCGCAGCGATTAATCCGTCGAGCTGTTTTGCCGTATCCGAATCATATCTTTCACCGGCTTCATCATTCTGTTTGAAGTTAAATTTTTCATCCGGCTTAAAGAAATCTGCCAAAGCCTTATATGCCTGTGTATCTTGCAAACCTAATGCTGCAGCTTTTCTCATCAAAGCTTTCGGGATACGGTTGCAGAGCGCCTGTCCCGGTTTTACACCGGATGACCAGCCGTATTCATTGGCAATATATTCCATAATGCCTTCATCCGGCGACATCTGGTTAAATCCGACAAGGATACCGGTTATATTATCAGGAGTAACATAGTTTTCGTAGCCTTCATCTTTTTTGCCTCTGAGCATTTTGGCAATATCGCCTGAGCCTGCGCCGTCCAGCTCGTGGAACATTGCAACACCACGGTCAAATCCTGTTTTTGAGAGCTTTTTAAGAGAAACTCTATCGTCATCCGTATTCATTTTTTTATCTGCTCCGCTATAAGCCCAGCCACGAGTCTTATACAAAGTATCGCCGATTGCATACAAATCCTCTACGACATCTTTGCCTTCTTCGTCCGTTACAACTTTTGTAATCCAGTGTTTATTAACAGCAGCCTCAAGGTGTTTTGCTCTGTCTTTGAATAATACTCTGTTATCAAATGTACCTTCAAACACTGCGGCTTTGGTTTTATCATCCCATTTTGCCTGCACGGCATCAATTCCGGTAAGTACATCGAACGGAATAACAGATTTATCAAGCTTCATTACATTTTGTATAAATGCATTGTCGGAAGTGTTCTCTTTTACAAGCTCTCCGATTCTTGCTTTTACAGAGTCCGGATTTTTGTTTTTATATCTTGCAATAGTTTCTAAATCAGCTTTGCCCAATTCTTTCAAAGCTGCTTCAAAGTATTTTTTAGCGTCGCCTTTTTGGCAATTTCCAGGCAGAACATATTCTATAAAGTGCCTAATATCAGTACCTTCCGGCAGTTTGGTTTTATCAAATGTTACATTGCCTTTGCCGTCATCTTTCATGCAGAGCTTAGCGATTTCAATTCTGTTAGCGTCGGAAATAATACTATCACTATCAACTTCTTTGAACAGCCGCTTTTTGATATCCTCATCATCAGGGAATTTTTCAAGGATTTTGTCAAACGGCAGGTTGCAATTTTTATCTGCAGAACATTTGTTATCAATAAAATCAATAACTTCTTCTTTTGTTGTCATTCCGTCTATAAATTCTGCGAATCGTTTTACTACAACGGAAGGAGATGTCCATCCTTCTATTGCTTCTGAATACTGACCTTTGCCCATATCTTCCAATTTGAGATAATTTACAAGAGCTGTTTCCATCGCATCATAACCTTGGGAGCACTGATATGCCAAACCTTCCATCTCTTCATATGTCGGGCGTCTTGACGGATTAAAGGCGTATGTTTTATTACCCTGCTCATCTGTTGTGACTTCAAAATATGTTTCAAGGATTTCAACTTTAGCCTTATCCTTGTCTTCGTCAGACATATCTGTCTTATTTATCCAGGCGAGGTTAGCTAAAAATGCTGCATTTTCAAAATTGCCCTTGTCTGTTGTATAGATTTCTTTCATTCTTGAGACAACCGCGTCAACAACTTCTTTAGAATATTCTATATCATCCTCCGGCATTGGCAGCCAGTCTAAAACTTCCATACCGTTTGCATTAATGAGTGATATTATATCCTCATCTGCAGCACAGAGGGTTTTAACATTCAGTGCAAGTGAGCGTGCAAGCATTGTATCTGTTGTATTTATATATTCTTTAAACAGAGCTGCTTTCTTTTCATCAGTATCAGCCGCTTCAAATTTTGTTACAAATTCATCCAGCAGAGCAGGATCTTTCGCACTGAATTGTACATCATTCTCAAGAAATACTGTATAATGAGGTACTCCATCCATATTATTATAAGACATCTGTTTTTCATGAATACCATTCTCTTCGTCTGCCTCTATTGTATATGCGCCTTGCCCTCTGTAACCTGCAACAACCTCTTTCAGGGCAATTTCTTCAGGTGAAAGCATTTCTCCGGCTTTTTCTTTTGCTCTGATTTCCTGATACATGCCGGCAACTAACTCATGTGCGGTTTTATCATATGTCAAAACCTTACCTATACTATTACCCTCCGCATCATACAAAAGTGCTCTTACGGCATCTGCGTTTTTGGTAAGCAAAATATCCTGAACAAAGGCTTTATAATCATCGGATTTTCTGTCAACATAATTGTCATCTCTGAGTTTTTCCGCTACATTTCTGATTACCTGAATATTGCCGCCTGATATTGCCACAAGTTCTTTTAATGCCGCAAGGTTTTCAGCCTTTCTTGCAGCTGCAGCTTCTTCGGTCTCATCAGCAGGTGCTTCTTTGACTTTACTTATAGTTTCAAGAAATTTAGTTCTTAACTCCCTTAAAGCTTCCGGAGTCTCGGCAGATAGTTTTACACCGCTTGACAATTTCCCTGCATCTTCCTTCCAAACAGTCTGATACATAACCTTATCGCCGGAAGTGTATTTCATAATAGAGCCGCCTTCATCGAATTTTTTCTTATTATCACCCTTCAAGTCCGGAAGAACATTGCCGTCTTTGTCAATATATTGACCTGCACCCATATTCAAACCGTTAGGAGTAACGGTGATTGTAGATTCTTTGCCTTCGAGTACAGGAGGAACTTCTTCTCCGCCTTCCGGCTTAACACCCCCTGACGGGTTGCTTCCGCCCTCGCCGCCGACAGGATTCTTACCCTCGCCGCCTCCGTGATTTACCGGAGCCGTGCCGCCAAAAGCCGCAGCAGAGTTATTCTCCGCTTCCTTAACTTTCTGCACACCTTCTTCTGTAAGTTTATAAATTATCTTTGTTCCTACTCTGATATTGTTAACATCATTAATACCATTCAAATTTGCTAACTGCGCAATTCTGTCATTGATTGATTTGAAATCAGTCGGCAAACCTTCTTTCTCTAAAGTTTCTTTTGCAATATCATACAAGGTGTCGCCGCGTTTAATTTCCCAAACATCAGCATCACCTGACATATAATAACCTTTCAAGGTATCATTATTATACCTCTTACGCATGTTCTGCATAGCATCATTGAATGCCTTCTTCGGCGTCCTGCCGTCAGGTGCAAGCTCTACCTTATAATTGTTCTCGGCAAGTTTTGTCTTAAGTCCGGCAAGCTCACCTTCATCCAATACACCGTTGGTATTGCTGTCCAAACCTTCAAAAATATTGTCAACATCACCGCCCAGACGGGTTTTAATATCCTCAATCTTTTCTCCGGCTTTAATAGTAACAACGGTTCCGTCGCCTAATGTAACATTCAGTCCTGCCATTTTAAAACTCCTTTATTTTAATTTTACCTACATCTATATTGTGTATTACGGCATATTTTTCAAAAACTTTAATTATTTTGAGGAAAACTTTACAAATCGTTACATATTTATCTGCAGACAGTTTTGCATAACCGGCTATTAAGTGCTAAAATACTGATAAGTTGAGGGCTTTTTATGAAAAGATTTTTCTTAATATTTATATGCTTGTTTCTTACACTTCCGGTTTTTGCAGATACAATGCCTTTTTATGTGGACAGCATTCCTAAAAGCGTTATCGGAATGTACCAGACCGGAGAAAATATTACAATTTTCTCCCATCCGGAAGCAAATTCTAAGGTGATTAAAAATTTCAATTTCTCATATAATCCCGAAACCATGCCGGATAACGTGTTTGCAGTTTTAATCAACGAAAAAAAACTCGGCTTTCTCTATGTTTCAGATATTGGTGATGACGGCTGGGTAGAAGTGATTTACGACAGAGTGACCGGCGCAAAAGGCTGGGTCTTGACGGAAGACAGGCTGCAATTCCTTCCATGGCTCAATTTTTATAACATGTACGGGCGGAAATACGGGCTTAGATTTATGAAAGACTCTCCGGACGAACTCGAGATTCTGAAAGCTAAAAGCGAAGATTTATCCCAAACCGTATCCACTTTGAGATATGTTAAACAAATCCGTGTGACTGCAATCCGCGGCAACTGGGCGCTTGTCTCCGTAGTAGATTTAGATAAAACCCCGAAAATGGGCTACCTGAGATGGCGCGGTGATGACGGAACCATTTATGCGTTTCCGAATATAAAATAAGTTTAGTGATGCGGTAAATTGAAGATTTACCGCATCCTGTCAGCCCGATACATTTACCCCCGAAATAACGGCAAGCTTGTAGATTTGCTTACCAAAGTGCTGTCATTCAGAGGGCGGGAGCCCGATGAATCCTTTTAACTTATGTCAGATTTACCCCCACCCCAGCCCTCCCCGTCGGAGAGGGAACGCTTAACATCAATTTAGCTTACTCACCGTGATGGCAATGATGGTGATGGTGTCCGCCGCAATGGCTGTGTTCTCCGTCGCAAACATTTTCACCGGTTACGAGTGATGAATTCAAATACCGTGTAACAGCTTCTTCTACCGGAAGCTCCGGACAACCTGATACAACCTCTACACCGTTTTGCGCAAAAATCCCCATGGGACGTGCACCCATCCCGCCAGCCAGAACTATATTTGCACCCTGCTCCGATATCCAGTTTGCACTCCCGCAGCTTATACCCTCATCAGGAACTTTTGTCTCGGTATGCAAAATTTCCTTAGTCTCAGGATTAACCTCGACAAATGTAAAAGACTCACAATGCCCGAAATGTGAACACAATTTGCCACTCTGTGTAGGAATTGCTATTTTCATATTCTTACCTCCTTTTAATTTATCAACATTATATTGAAGCAAAATTGCACTCTCTAACGCCTCTGTTTCCGTCATATTATGCTCTTGCGCAAACTCTCGCAAAATTATAAGAATACTTTCATTAATCCGGCGGTTAAAAGGAATTTTGCGGGCACAAGTTCGTTTCCTGCCCGCATTCAGGCGTTTCCCGCCCCAGTTTTTGCAACCCGCTTCGTCATTACAAACCATAACAATATCAGTATAAACCGCTGTCTTGATTTTGTCAATACAAATTCAAGTTTTTATTTTCTTTCTTGTAGCCGGTTTCAGCGAGTTTCAACAAGTGTAAAAGCCAAAGCTTTTATGTTAAAATATTTCTACCGGAGAAAAGATGGGGGCGCAGATGATTTCAATAATAATTCCCGTATATAATGTCGAAAAATATCTGAAAGAATGTCTGGATAGCATTCTTAACCAGACTTATCAGGATTTTGAAGTAATCTGCATTGATGACGGTTCCATGGATAAATCGCTAGAAATACTGGAAGAATACGCAAAAAAAGATTCTCGATTCAGTATTTTAAAACAAAATCATAAAGGCGCGGGAAGTGCCAGAAATAAAGGAATAGAAACCGCGCAGGGTAAATATATTCAATTTCTTGATTCGGATGATTATTTTGAACCGGATATGCTGGAAAAATTGTTGAATACTGCTGAAAAATATCAGGCAGATTTGACGGTTTGTTCAGCCAGAAAAGTTGACAGAAAGGGAAACATTACCGAAAGCGGAAATCCTATCTGGCCTCTAAATCTGGATAAAGTTCCTCTGAATAAGCCGTTTCATCCGGAAGAGTTTCCGGATGATATTTTCAGCCTGTTTTGCGTTGTTCCGTGGAATAAACTGTATTTAAAAGAACTAATTACAAAAAATAATTTAAAATTCCAGAACATACCGTCAAGCAATGATGTCGGATTCAGCCATATAGCAAGAGTTTGTGCAAAAAGAATTGTCGTTATTGAAAAAGAATTAATCAATTACAGGCATAAACGGGAAGGAAGTATTGCAGAAAAAAGATCAAATATTGATATTATATCAGCAGCTGTTTTTGTAAAAGAGTTTTTGAAAGAACAAAATTTGTACGAAAAATATAAAAATTCTTATATAAAAGCTTTTATAAATCATATTCGCTCAGGAATTGCCTGCTGTAACAGGGATGAATGTATTGAATTTGCAAAAGCTTTAAAACTTAAAATGCCCGAAGAATATAAACTTTTTAGAGGAGCTTTCAGCAAATGTTATGTAACCGCAAACTATTTAAAACGCTTCATCGGAAATAAAAAAGTCATTCTCTGGGGAGCAAGTGTTTTTATCCGACAAATTCTTGAAAACGAAAATGAAAAAAATCCGAATATTCTGGGATTTGTGGATAAAAATAAAAGCTTACAGGGTAAATATTGCGGCAGATATAAAATTTATCCTCCGGAAAGTATAAACGAATTAAAGCCGGACGGAGTTATACTTACGGTTTTATCAAACAATGAGGATATTTATAAATCTATGCAAAAGGAATTTGCAGAATTATATCCTGACGTAAAGTTATTACCAAATATCTTAAATGAAACTGTCGTTTGTGACAAAATTTTCCGTGACAATGATGATAACGAAATAAAAAAATATATTTCCGAAAAAGAAAATCTGGGATTTGAATTCATTTATTCGAAATCGCCGGAGATAAATGTTCTGGAGAGACTGAACGGCAAATACGAAGAATATTCGGAAATGTCAAATCAAGACAGGTTATTTTTAAGCACTCTGGTAACAAGGTTTAAACCGCAACGTCTTTTAGAACTCGGAGTTTCCAGAGGCGGTTCTTCAATAATAATGTTAAATGCAATTAAAGATTTAGAGCATTCACATCTCTACTCTATAGATTACTTTGATGAACATTACAAAATCAAAGGGAAAAAAACCGGATTCGGCGTGGATGATTTTCCGGAACTAAAGAAAAAATGGACACTTAAAACCGGCGGTATGGCATTAAACTTTCTTGACGAATTATCCGACGGGAAAAATTTTGATTTTTGTTTTATTGATACAGTTCACTCTGTTCCGGGTGAAATATTAGACTTCTTACAGGTATTGCCGTTTCTGGCAGAGAATGCTGTTGTTGTTTTCCATGATACAAATTCACAGCTCGGTGCTATGTATAACAGAGAAAGAATAAAGTTATTTTCAAATAATATATTAATGAGTGCTATTTGCGGCAAAAAACTTATTCCGGCATACTATCCTTACATCAGCAGATACGGGAATTGTTTTAACAATATCGGAGCTGTTAAACTGGAAAGAGTTAACATATACTCTATTTTTAATCTGCTGGCACTCCCCTGGACATACTTACCGTCTTGCGAAGATTTAACAAAACTGAAAAATTTTTATTCATTATATTATAATGATTACTATATAAAATATTTTGAAGATGTAATTTTTATCCAAAAATTCATCAATTTGGAAAATCGGTGTTATACTGACGATTAAAGGGTGGATAATGAACAAGAACAATGTTATACCGGTAGTGTTAGCCGCAGATAAGAATTATTCGACACAAATGTATATTACTATACTTTCGGCAATAAAAAATAAACATCCTAAAACTTTTTATGAATTTTTCTGTTTAATACCGGAAAAATTCTCAAAGTCCGTTCAAAAAGAGTTTTTTAAATTAAAAAATGAACATATAAATCTTAAATTTATAATAATGGGAAACCTGTTTCAAAGCATAAAAATGCAAATTTCGCATATTACCGCCCCGACATTTTATCGCCTCGTCATTGCTGATATTTTGCAAGGATATAACAAAGCAATCTATCTGGATGTTGACACTATAGTTCTTGAAGATTTGACAGAACTATTCAATACTGACCTCGGAGAAAATTATATCGGAGGAGTACACGCCGCAAGTTTTGTAATTGATTTTGAGCGTAACAAAGAATACTATAACAATATCGGAATGAAAGACATGTCATATTATGTTAATGCCGGAGTTTTATTATGGAATTTGGATTTAATACGAAAAGACAATATGACAGAAAAAATGTTGGAATTATGTAAAAATACATATCGCTGTATGGATCAGGATCTTATTAATTTGATTTTTTACGGAAAAATAAAGCATCTGGATTTGAAGTATAATATGATGCCTTCTTACAAACGACGTTTTTTAGACAAGGCTGATACTGAACAATTTTATAAAATATATAATAAGAAAGAATATACAAATGCAATGGAAAATCCGGCAATTGTGCATTACGCTTCGGATATAAAACCGTGGTCGCATTCTGATGCGGGGCTGGAGCATTATTGGCATAAATATGCAATAAAATCACCTCTAAAAATAAAAAAGCTGGAATCACCGGAAGAAAAATTTATAAAACAAATAGAAACAACTAAATTTAAACGAATGGTATTCTGGGGAGCAAGTATATTTTTGGAAAACTTATTACGTTCTGGAAAATTAAAACCGCACAAAATTGTCGGAATAATAGATAAAGATAGTTCTAAACAGGGACAGACATTATGTGGCTATAAGATATACACTCCGGATAAAATTGAACTTTTAAAACCGGAAGTAATAATATTTGCAATAAAACATAACAGTATGGTCATATATCCGCAAATAAAAGAATATTTAACAAATAATAATATTAAGACAAAACTTTTACCAAATGTCTTTGATAACAACAGGAAATAGATTTATGAAATTTGCAAGATTAATACAGCAATATAAATATGATTTGAAAACCTGGAACGGTGACGGGAATATAGGAGATTGCATTCAAAATATTGCCGTCAAAAATTTGTATGAACAATTGGGGATTTCAGACAGTGATTTAGTCAAGATTAACAGAGATGAAATTGCCGATTATTCGGGTGAACCTGTAATTTTACCGATGCAGGGATGGTTCGGAAATGTTCATCAAGTTTTCGGCGCAGACTGGTCTGAAAACATCATTCCCGTTTTTATCGGTTTTCACCTGAATGACTTTTGCGGCTGCAGAGATGAGTTCGAAAATAGGCAAATTGCCGTAAAAATGAAAGAATTTGAACCTATAGGCTGTCGTGACAGAAATACTGCAGAATTTTTACAAACATCAGAACTCAATACATATTTTTCAGGCTGTTTGACGCTTACATTCCCAAGAAGGGAAAAAGAACCGGAAAACGGGAAAATATTTCTGGTAGATTTAAAAAAAGAAGCATTAAGAATTATCCCTGAAAAAATAAAAAAAGCAGCAGATACTTCTATAACACATAACTATAGGTTTAACAGCTATCCGGTCTCTTATGAAGAAGCTCAGGAGTTTGAAAAGAAGGCGCAAGAAATTTTAAACAGATATAAGACCGAAGCAAAATTAATCATAACATCCCGTATACATTGTGCCATGCCATGTATTGCAATGGGAATACCGGTTATTTTTATTCACAAAAATATACAAAATATAAGGTTTGATGTCCTAAACGGACTTATACCTAAATATTCGCCTGATAATGCGGCGTTAATAAACTGGAATCCTAAAGCCCCGAACATTGAAAAACTAAAAAATTATATTAAAACAAATGCAAGTTTTCAAATCTACAGTACCGCTAAAAAATACAGTAACATTGAATTAATAAAAATAAAACCGGAAAATTGCATAAAAAAATTAGAAAAAACCTTTGCCGGTTATAATCAAAAAGACAAAATATTACAATTTATACTGAATACGCAGATAGAACTGGGAGAAAAAAATAAATTATTCAAATTATACAAAATCTTAAACTCAAACAAAAAAATTATAATCTGGGGCGCAAGTCTGTTTATACAAGATTTTATAAAAAAATACAGAATCCGTAACAACAATGTTATAGGAATTATAGACAAAAATCCCGAACGAGAAGGCAGTTTTATCTGCGGGTATGAAATATTTTCTCCGGAAATTCTGGACATTTGCAAGCCGGATGTCGTAGTTTTTGCAATAAAAAATAATCACAATAAAATATATAAAGAAACAAAAGATTTTCTTGCTGAAAATCATCCGGACATTTATTTATATCAGGATCTCATGTAGACAACGCATTGATTTTATTTTTAATTTAGTATAACTTATTGTGTGGAGGAGAGTTAGAGATGATAAGAAGGCGCACTATAGGTACAGCTAACGGAATCTTTGCTGCAGCAAGCTACGGACTGAATCCTCTGTTTGCGCTACCGTTGTTTACAAGAGGAATGGAAGTTAACTCTGTTCTGTTTTACAGGTATGCACTTGCAGTAATCTTATACGGTCTATGGATAACACTGCATAAAAAGATATCTTTAAAAATCCACAAAGGCGATATACTGCCGATTTTTGCACTTGCACTCTTGTTCTCACTGTCATCACTAACCTTGTTTGATGCGTTCAATTATATTGCACCGGGTGTTGCCTGCACAATACTTTTTATTTATCCGATTATTGTTGCACTTATGATGACCGTCTTTTTCAAAGAAAAGTTGTCTAAAATTGCTGTCACATCAATTATATTAACTTTCACCGGAATTTATCTTCTATATAACGGTAAACCGGGCGCACCTTTGAACACACACGGGGTTATTATGGTAATTGCTTCAGCTTTTCTTTACGCTTTTTATATTGTAGGAGTTAAAACAAATAAAACCATCAAGAATGTAAACAGTGCTAAATTAAGTTTTTATGTCATGCTCTTCGGACTTGTCATTTATATTTATAACCTTAATTTCTGCACAGAACTCCAAATACCGCAATCTCCGTTTATGTGGCTTTGTCTCATCGGACTGTCCGTATTTCCTACAATAATTTCTCTGGAAACACTGACAATTGCCATTAAATTAATCGGCTCAACCACAACTGCAATTCTTGGTGCGCTTGAACCTATGACGGCACTTCTTGTCGGCATGTTGTTTTTTGAAGAACGCCTGACTGTAAAAATTTCAATCGGGATAATTTTAATTCTTACGGGTGTAATTTTGGTTATATCAAAGGACAGACTTTCACACCGTCACGGGTAATGCAGTTATCAAACCGGGGAAATATTTTTTGTTGGTGACTGAGTGATTAAGTGACTAAGTGACTGAGAATATAAAAATAGTAGTGTGGAGCTTGCTCCACAAGTAGGTCTGAAAAGAATTTAGAGATTCTTCGGTCTTATGCCCTCTGAATGACGGCAGGGGTAAATGTATTTGGGTTGTCAGGTGAGACTACAAGCTCGGCGTCATTGCGGGGTAAATGTATTGAGTAGGTAGGTGAACTTACAAGCCCGACATAATTGCGGGGTAAATGTATTGAGTAGGTAGGTGAACTTACAAGCCCGACATAATTGCGGGGGTAAATGATTTCAGTCAAGGAATAAACCTACCATTATAACGTCATTGCGAGGGAACAACCATTCAGCCCGAAGCAATCCGGAACAAATTTTGCAATTAAAAAATGTAGGTTGGGTGAAACCCGACACTAACTACAAATTTGGTAACAGCTCGGGCTTTAGCCCGACAAAAATTCTTGTAAGTTATTTATTCCTTCAGGCAATCAGTATAATTTACACTCATGAAAAAAATGTCTCAAATATTAAAAACTTTATCCATAAAAAATCAGGGTCTGATTAAAAACCCTGATTTTTCTATATTATTTGTTTTGACTTTACTTATCGTCTAAAGCTGCAACGCCTGGCAGAACTTTTCCTTCTATAAATTCAAGAGAAGCGCCGCCGCCTGTTGATACGTGAGTAAAATCTTCCGCCTTGAAGAACTTCTTAGCAGCAGAAACAGAGTCGCCGCCGCCGATTACAGAAGTAGCACCTGCTTTTGTAGCTTCAACTATGGCTTCTAATACAGCCTTAGTGCCTTCTGCAAATTTAGGGTTTTCAAATGCGCCTACAGGACCGTTCATAAGAATAGTTTTAGAAGATTTTAAAACTTCCGCGAAAGCTTTTCTTGATTCAGGACCGGCGTCAACGCCTTCAAAACCGTCAGGAATTTCGTCAATTTTAAC
The DNA here is from genome assembly GCA_944324185.1 of Candidatus Gastranaerophilales bacterium. Lineage (GTDB taxonomy): Bacteria > Cyanobacteriota > Vampirovibrionia > Gastranaerophilales > Gastranaerophilaceae > CAG-196. Next base: position 58,989 of record CALUVI010000001.1, read on the forward strand.
GAACTTGTTAGTTCCGTTGCCTGAAAAATCGTCAGTTGCAAGTACATCTGTTGCCATTACAAGCTTAACGCCCTTTTCCTGAGCTTTCTTTTCAATAGCTTTTGCAACATCTAACTGGTCATCTTCGCAAATTGAATTACCGATTTTGCCGCCGTTAGCTTTAACGAATGTATAAGCCATACCGCCGCCGATAATCATATTGTCAACTTTGTCAAGCAAGTTTTCCAAAACACCGATTTTAGAAGAAACTTTAGCACCGCCGACAACTGCAGTGAACGGTCTTTCAGGATTATCAAGAGCCTGAGATAAGCATCTGATTTCTTTTTCCATCAACAAACCTGAAACTGCCGGCTTAAGAATTTTAGCCAATTTTGCAGTTGAAGTGTGGTTTCTGTGAGCAGCACCAAAAGCGTCGTTTACATAGAAATCACCCAATTTTGCAAGCTCTTCCGCAAAAGTCATATCATCGTCTTTTGCTTCTTCTGCTTTGTAGTAACGAATGTTTTCCAACAAAGCAATCTGTCCGTCAACAAGCTTGTCAACATAAGGTTTTGCTTCTTCAACTGACGGAATAAATACAATTTCTTCACCAAAAACTTTTGACATATATTTAGCAACCGGAGCAAGTGAAAATTCTGGGTTCTTTTCACCTTTTGGTCTGCCTAAGTGAGCCATAAGAACAATTTTTGCGCCCTTATCTTTTAAATAATTTACTGTAGGTACGATAGCCTGAATACGCGTATCGTCTGTTACATTTTTGTTTTCATCAAGAGGTACGTTAACGTCAACTCTTACGAGAGCAACTTTACCTTTAATGTCTCCTAAATCCTTAATTGATTTTTTCATAGGTTTTTCCTTTCTTTATAAAAAACACTCTCTTATTGCACATTAATTATAGTAGAAACACATTCACCGGTAAAGAGTAATTTAAAAGAAGTTGTCAGTATTTTTCCCCGGTAAACGCAAATTCTCCAGATTCAAAATCAGACGATTCTCATGCGGGGACAGGTCATACATTCGTTTTGCAAAATTTACTATATAATATGGAGACAGTTTAATTTTCTTAAATGTTCCGTTATTACTTAACTCAATTAATCTGTTAACCTGTTTCTGACAATTTTCGTATGTTTTCGGGAATTTTATAAGCTGCTGCTCAATTGACCTCTCTGCACGTTCGGAATTATAATATGCAGAACTTATTCCATAATTTTCCAGACTGTCTTTTCCGTTTTTTACAAAAGGTATAAGGTGATCAATGCTGCCTGCGGAACCCGCTACCATATTATACCCGATTTTATCAGACGAATACTCCACACATTTCATAATAAAAGCGGAAAGATTTACATGCGATGTCGGAAGTTTCGTTGCTTTTTGAATTATCCTGTGAGCCAGCTTCGTATCTTCTAATTTATCCGTAATTTTTTGAAGTTCATATATAAAAGATTTTCTGTTAAACGGAATTACAATAGGAATATTATATATTTTTGATCTGGTCTGCGCAAATAACCTCATCAACTCCTGATTGTTTTTAAGCGAAGAGCCTGCAACAATAACTTCCATATCAGTAAGAGCATCTGCACGTGCTTTTACCAGACTTTTATGATATTTAATTTTTTTATTTCTTCTTGCCCTGGACTTGATTTGCATTACAGAAGCCTGTTCTTCCGGCGTTTTTTCAGGCATTTTTTTTGCAATTACCAGAATCCGTTTCATCAAATCAATTTCCTGCGGATTATTTTTCTGTTTTATCTCATCAGTAATTCTCTGAAGCTTATATACAAACTCTTTTGTACTAAACGGCTGTCTGACAGGTTTGTGGCTTAATTTTTTATACACAATACTCATAAGATTGTAAAATTCCGCAAACTGTTCGGGCGGCATTTCTTTTGCCATCTCTGTCAATTCATCAAAAATAGGCTGCTGTGCTTCCAGTAATTTTTTGTTGTGCTCAGGAGCCAGAGTTAAAACAACATCCTTTAACTTATACTGCGGATTGGTTCTTGCCATATTTTTGACGATACTAAAGAACTGCCTCTCCACTGTATGCAAACTGTCCTCATATTTTACCAGAGCCTTAACTATATTCTTAATTGATTTAGAAAAAAGATTCCTTGTATAAAAATGTTCCAAAACCATCGGGTCTATTACAACTTTTCCTGAATACATATCCGGAATCCCGTACGCCATCAAAGCTCTCAACGGTTCTGCATTCATTGCTTTTCTGCCGAAAGATACAGTATCAGTTTTTAGAGGAGGTTTCAATGCAACAGAATTACATTGAAAATAATCGTTACGATTATTTGTCTTTCCTGCCGGAAGGGTTTTATATTGATTTGTTAATATTGGTAAAATTCTCATTAGTTTCTCTTTATAAATAATAAATCCCGTGAATATTTTTTTTTGCTATTAAAAAAGGAAGATATTTAAGTATCTTCCTTTTTCATACCTTATGCAGCAACCGGAGTTGTTGATTTTTTCTTATCCTCCCATATATCAACAAGGGTTGAACAGAAGAAAATGCTTGAATAAGTTCCGACTGCAATACCCAGAATCATTGCGAGTACAAAGTCTCTTGTTGTAACACCGCCCCAGAAATACAGAGCCAGAAGCGTTATTAATGTTGTAAGAGAAGTGTTTATACTTCTTGCAAGAGTCTGATTAACACTGCCGTTCATAATCTCTGAGAAAGTCAGTTTCTTAGAATAATATTTTAAATTTTCACGTACTCTGTCGAATACAACAATTGTATCGTGAACAGAAAAACCGATTACTGTCAAAAGCGCAGTTACAAAAAGCGCATCAATTTGTACATCATAGAATAAACCTAAAATTGAAAAGACACCGCATACAAACAACGTATCATGTACAAGCCCCAGAATTGCAGCGAGCGCATAATCAAACTGAAAACGCATCGTAAGATATGCAATAATTCCAAGAAGAGCAAGCGATAGGGCAATTAGGGAATTTTTAAACAATTCAGAACCTAATGTCGGTCCTACTGACGATACCTGAACAAGTTCAGGAGACTGAAATTCCTGATTCATAATGTTTGTAATCTTATCCTGATCAGAAGAACCTTCTGCAATAAATTTTGTTCTTATAGACAAAATTGCCTTCATATCAGTATTCTCTTGAGAGTTTATATTAATTATCTGTAAATACGGATTCTCGATTCCGCCTCCTTCAAGAGTTGTTCTCACATCAGAAAGTTTCTCGTTTGAAATACCTTCCTTAACCCCGTATTGAAGCGTTGTCCCGCCTGTATAATCAATACCGACCTTCAAAGGAGTATGAGTCGGATAATGTATTGTTGAATATATCATGGCAATTATCCCCGGAGTCAATAGGATTGCGGAAATTGCCAGGAACAAAAATCTGTATTTTACTATATTTAACGTTATTTTCATAATTTATTTTCCTTATTTTTGTAAATCTACAATTAATCCAGAATACCGAATTTAGCCTTTTCGCGTTTTGTCTCGACAGCCTGATATCCTTCATTAATATCGCTTTCACGCAAACCGAACAGAGCAGGATGCATAAGCTTGCCGGTTCCGAAGATTAAATGCATGAAGTTTTTAGTAATAGTAATTGCGCTGAACATTGATACAATTACACCGAGAGCAAGAGTCAGAGCAAAACCTTTTACAATGCTTGTTCCGCAGCAATAAAGAATTGCGCAGGTGATAATTGTTGTCATATTTGAGTCAAAAATACTTGTAAATGCTCTGTCAAAACCTGAATTAATAGCAGTAAATAATGTTCTTCCGGCTCTTAATTCTTCTTTTGTTCTTTCAAATATCAAAATGTTAGCATCAACCGCCATACCGATACTCAAAATGAAACCAGCAATACCGGCGAGAGTAAGTGTTACAGGGATTGCTTTGAAGAGAGCAAATAACATTAAGCCATATATTACAAGCGCAACGTCCGCAATCAATCCCGGAGCCCTGTAGTATGCTGCCATAAAGAGCATTACAAACCCTAAACCGATAGCACCTGCAACTTTTGATTTTGCAATACTGTCAGCCCCGAGAGTAGGACCTACCGTATTTTCTTCAATAATCTTTGCAGGAACAGGAAGTGCGCCGGCATTTAAGAGGTCAACCATCTTCTTTGCTTCTTCATAAACAAAGCCGCTGTCGCCGCCTGATATTTGTGCTCTTCCGCCGGTAATAGCTTCTCTGATTACAGGCGCAGACTGGAGTTCACCGTTAAAGAATATTGCCATCGGCTGTCCGACAAGCTGTTTTGTTAAATCTGCAAACTTTTTAGTACCTTCCGTATTGAATTCCAGATCAACAACCCACTGTCCGTTCTGGGAATTTGTACTCAAATTAGCCTTTGATAAATCTTTACCCGTAAGTCCTGTTGCTTCCCATTCAGGTTCTCCGTCTTTCATAACCGGTTTTCTGAAATCAAGCTCCGCAGTTTCTCCGATGTATTCTTTTGCCTGATTCAAATCTGACACATCCGGAATTTCTACAACAAGTCTTTTGTCACCGGATCTTTGTACAACAGTTTCAGACACCCCCAGTTTGTTAACTCTGTTTTCAATTGCAAACTGCAAGCTTGACATCATATCAGGGGTAATCTGAGCGATTGTTTTGCTTGTCTGGGCTTCTAGTACCAGACGCGACCCGCCGACCAGATCAAGCCCCAGTTTTGTAGGTTTTGTGCAAATAACGTAAATACTGACGATTACGATAGCTACAATTACCCAAAACAGTATTAGCTTATTCTTCATTTTTTTATATACTCCTTTTATTTTTAGTGAATAGTGAATGGTGAGTAGTGAATAGACTTTTCTTGTAAACTCACCGATAATCTCATACACTATTTTTCAATGTAGGTCAGATTTACTAACCCGACGATAATTTTATTTTACCTCAAATAAGAAAATAAATTTCTTACCCGGTTGTCTAAATCGAATCAAGTGTAAAAATTAAATCTGCTTTTTCAGCTTTTGTAAGCTCAACAAGCGGTCGTCTTACATAATCACAAATGATTTCTCTATACGCAAGAGCAGCTTTTACGGGAACCGGATTCGGCGCCATAAAAAGCTTCTTGAATATCGAATAAAGTTTCTGATGCATATTTCTTGCTGTCATAACATCACCCGTTTTAAAGTTTCTAATCATAGACTTAATCTCTTTTCCGAAAAGGTGAGACGCAACAGAAATTACCCCGTGTGCGCCTACAGAAAGCATCGGAAGAGTCAGGCTGTCGTCGCCTGAATATATTGCAAAGTCTTTCGGGCAGTTCATTTTAAGATCTGTAATAACATCCATATCCCCGAAACTTTGTTTGAGTGCAACAATATTTTCGTATTTTCTTGCAAGGGTTTTAACGGTCTCTACAGCCATATTAACCCCTGTTCTTGATGGAATATTGTAAAGAATTACAGGAAGTTCAACCGCTTCCGCTACAGCTGAAAAGTGTTCAATCATTCCGTTCTGAGACGGCTTATTGTAATAAGGAACAACCGATAAAATAGCGTCCGCCCCTTCTTTTTCAGCCTTTTTTGCCATCATAACGGCAGTTTCCGTTGAGTTGGAGCCGGTACCCATTATAACTTTACCCTTATTTCCGACACCTCTTCTTGCACTGGATAAGATTTCTATCTCTTCTTCATGCGTTAAAGTAGGAGACTCGCCCGTAGTTCCCGTAACAAGTATTGCGTCAGAACCCGTATTAACAAGTTGATATGCTAACTGTTCGACTTTATCATAATCAACTTCTCTTTTTTCGTTGAAAGGCGTCACCATTGCGGTTATAACTTCACCTGCATCATATCTCATATATTTATACTCCTTTTTCCCTTTTTAATTATACTATGAAAATTCTTTAAACTCATGAACTTCTATAGTATTATCCCCGTTCTGGAAAATACCTACTTGAGAAGTCTGATACCTGTGAGTTGCATTAAATCTGTATCTGTAAGAAGTATCAGCCGCCATGGTTATTTTACCGAAATTCTTTAAGCTAATTAACTTTTTTAACTGAAACAAGTTGTCACCGGCTTGAATACATAATGCATAGTCAATAGGAGTAGACCCGTGCAATACTTTAAACAAAACATCAAGAACCTCATCAATTTTATTAAAGTTTTCAAACTTAAACATATAACCGCCTTCAAATATCATCGGAATTATGTTGAGTTTGCTTTTTATAAAATCAACCATCATTTCATTTTGCCGCGTCAAATCTATATTTATACCTTTTTGTGAAAAGTCTGTTTTTACTTTGGTATGAATTGTAACAACATATTTATTAATACTTTTCTCTTCTTTTTCAATACTATCGCGTAACTCTTTATTCAATGCGATTTCCTGAGTTTTTTTACAAATATAATGAGTGCTCTTGTACGCAGCTTCCAGCAAATTTGTTAACAAAATAACTATATTCATCCCGAAAAATACGACAAGCAAAATAACAATCGCACTTATATACTTAAGCTCAAAAGTGGTTCCGAAAACGTCAAAAGATAGTGAACAAATATTGTTTGAAAATTCAAGCAGATTTTTAAGGTGCGGAGCAAAAAACTCCATCCATTTCCAGCTTGTATGAGTAAGATTTTCTATCCAGAAAAGCAGTAGAACTATGATAAAAAATACACATACTATTTTTAAAAAATGCCATAGGCTTCTTAATAAATCAAAACCTTTTAAAATAAACTTATGCATTCCGCTATCCCTTCAAATATATATTATCTATTAATCTCACACCTTCTACTCTGCAAGCAATCAAAGCTATTGAATTGTCATCAGCACTTTCCTGCTCTTCAAGCGTACCTCTGTCCAGAATTTCAAGATACTCAAGATCTTGTTTTTCGGTAAGAAAACTATACGCAGTCTCTTTCAAACTTTTTATATCAGTTATTCCTCGATTATAACATGCTTTTATATTATTGAGAATACCGCTTAATACAAGAGCATCCTTTTTCCCTTCTTCAGACAAATATTTATTCCTTGAACTTAATGCAAGCCCTGATTCTTCTCTCACAATAGGGCACTGGATAATTTCAACCGGAACATTTAAATCTTTAACCATTTTCTTTACAATCACAACCTGCTGTGCATCTTTTTGTCCGAAAAATGCATAATCCGGCTGGACTATATTAAATAATTTTAAAACAACGGTGCAAACCCCGTCAAAATGTCCTGTTCTTGTTTTCCCGCAAAGCTTATTCACGTAGAAAAACGGCGGACATACGTAAGTTAAAGTATCATTGGAAAGACGGCTGCCTTCTCCGTACATTTCTTTTGGAGACGGAGCAAATACAATATCAACGCCTTCTTTATTACATAATTCCATATCCTTATCCAGAGTTCTCGGATATTTATCAAAATCCTCACTCGGTCCAAACTGTATTGGGTTTACAAAAACAGAAACGACAACCCTGTCACAAGTTTCTTTTGCCTTTTTTATCAAACTCAAATGACCTTCATGCAAAGCCCCCATTGTCGGAACAAGCCCGACCTTAAGCCCCTGCCATTCTTTTCTCTGTTTTCTTAATTCTTCAATATTATGTAAAAGCATTTTCATCTCCCAAGCTTAGCTTTTTCTTCATTATTCAATTCAAAAGATTCCTTCTCAGAAGGAAAAATCTCTTCTTTAACCTCTCTTATATACATTTCTACACCGTTCAAAACCGTATCATGCAAGTTTGCATACTTTTTCACAAATTTTGGCGTGAAGTCCGTAAATTTTCCCATAATATCATCACTTACAACGATTTGACCGGAACAATATTTACCCGCGCCGATTCCGATTGTAGGAATTTTCAAATTCTCTGTTATGTATTTAGCGCTCTCTGCCGGCATAAGTTCAAGGACAACGGCAAAACATCCGGCTTCTTCCAACTTTTTAGCACTGTTCAGAATTTCATCTATCTTATCGGAAGTCTTTCCCTGAATTTTATGCCCGCCGATTGTATTCATCAGCTGCGGCGTAAACCCGAGATGTCCGAGAACCGGAATTCCCGACTCCACACATCTTTTAACAAGTTTAAGAATATGTTCGTTGCATCCTTCGAGTTTAACTCCTGAAGCCCCCGCTTTAATCATCTTAGAAGCATTTTCAAGCCCCTGCTCCACTGTAAGATTATAGCTCATAAACGGCATATCTCCGATTATAAATGAATTTGGCGCTCCTCTTGAAACCGCTTTTACAAATATAAGCATTTCATCAATTGAAATGTTGTAAGTATCTTTATACCCCAATGCCACCATTGCAAGCGAATCTCCGACCAGAATACCGTCAATTTCAGCCTTATCCAAAACCTGAGCCGTCGAATAATCGTAAGCAGTCAGCATTGCAATTTTTTCGTTATTATCTTTTAATCTCTGAAAAGTATTAACTGTTTTCATAATTTCCTTTCATGCACCCACGCCCCTCAGCTTGCGTCCGGCTTGTAATCTCACATCAAATCTGGTTATATTTACCCCGGAATTTCAAGTTGAGCTTGAGCGAAACTTAGAAATTCGGGTGAAGGGGTCAAGATTGCTTCGGGCTATTCCGGCTGTCCCCTCGCAATGACGTAGAACAACTGTTTTGAGTATTACACCCATCCCCCTATCGCTTAATTGCCCTTCTGTACCAGTAATACACCGCTCTTGCGACTCTGTGAGAACTGTGTCTTACAAGCCCCTGAGTATTTTCCAGTATTAATTTTTGTGAAACAACTTCAACCCCAATAGGAGCAATGTTTTCCATATCCAATCTTACAGGATACGAGCCGCTTTTTGCGTACCCGTCCGACATATTATCCGGCAGGCTGTCATTCACAAGTACGGCATCTACAATTTTCTTTCCGTTAGCGTGTGTAATAAGAGCATTAACATGGCTTGCAACAGAATAATTATCAGTCTCTCCCGGCTGGGTCATAATATTACATACGTATATTTTCTTGGCGTGTGAATTAGTTATTGCCTCAACTATTCCGTCAACAAGAAGATTCGGAATAACACTTGTGTACAAGCTTCCTGGACCCAGAATAATCAAATCCGCCTCGTGAATAGCTGCAATAGCCTCCGGTAAAGCGTGGCAGTGTTCGGGCTCGGTAAATAATCTCTTAATTTTTCCGTGAGCTTCCGGAATATTTGATTCACCTCTGACAATTCTTCCGTCCTCAAATTTTGCCGCAAGCTTCATATCATCCAGAGTTGCAGGAAGAACCACCCCGCGGATATTTAAAACATTTGAAGACTCTTTAACCGCTCTTACCATATCACCTGTAATTGAACAGAGCGCTGTTAAAAATAAATTACCGAAACTGTGCCCCTCAAGCCCTTCTCCGTTTTTGAATCTGTACTGGAAAAGCTCGGTAATCAAATCTTCATCATCCGCCAGAGCTGCAATACAGTTTCTGATATCACCGGGCGGAAGAACACCCATTTCTTCTCTTAATCTTCCCGAGCTTCCGCCGTCATCACCGACCGTTACGATTGCAGTGATGTTATTTGTATATTTTTTTATACCTCTAAGAAGCATTGAAAGCCCCGTACCGCCGCCGATTGCTACAATCTTTGCGCCTTTGTTGAGCTTTCTTCTTCTGTATAATTTTTCTAATATTGAAACATTTCCCTTTTTACTGTCCATATCCATCAGGGATAAAGTTGTTTTCTGCCAGCCTTTAAAGAAAATTACAGCTCCAATCAGGATAAATACAGCTGCTAAAAAGTTTGACGGCAAAACCAGAGCCGCTTTTCTTATGAGTTCAAGAGTTAAGTATATAGGTCTTACGTTCGCCAGAACCATAAACCCGAGAACTATCATAATTGAGCCTAAAAAGATTAGGAAAAACCATCTTTTTACTTCCAAACCCGGCATAAGCCAGCCCACATCTTTTGTAACTTTTACATTATTCTTAAATTTTGAAAACATATTATTCCACCCATCCGGAAGCTTTTGCATTAATGTAATTTACAGGGGCAGGAGTTATATAACTTCTTGCCTGCTGAATTAATTCCAGCGAATTTTTGTACTTATTTGAAAAATGAATTGTATTTGCTTCCACAAAACTCATTCCGCCGAGATTATTGCGGATTTGAGAGGTGTGAAGAAAATGCTGGAATCTTTTTATTAATTCATAATTGTTTGTATTATCAGGAACTGAATAATCTATAGTTAAATCCGGATTGTAAGTTTTTTCAAGGCTTATTTCCTGAGCGACCTGAATTCCTGTATAATCACTGACTTTTGCAGTTATATCACCAGCCGGAGCATAGTAAACAAGCCACTGGGAACATTTTTTTATTGCATTTGCAATTGCACTTGAAAAAGTAAAATCTTCACCCGCCATTTTATACATAGCGCCATGCGGTCTTACATGCTCAATACTTAATCCGTAAGCTTTTGCAAAAGACATAATTGCCCCTACCTGATAAACTACAAGCGCCTCTAATTCATCCTCTTTGAGTTCTACAGGTCTGTATCCGAACCCTTGAATATCATTAAAACCAATATGAGCGCCTATTGCAACATTCTTTTCTTTTGCTTTAAGCATCGCTTCTTTTATGGTTACAGGATCTCCCGCATGGAATCCGCAAGAAATGTTTACCGAACTTACATAATCCAATAGTTCGTATTCCTGTATGTTTTTGTACACACCGTAAGCCTGCGCTAAATCGCAATTGAAATCTATATTCTTAATCGTTTTTTTCTCAATAACTTCCTGCATTATTTTCTCCCTTTTATACGCTAAATTATACTACCAACAGAATATTAAAAAAAGGGGGGGAGGGTAAATGTATTAGGTTGGCAGGTGGAACTACAGGTTTGGCGTCCTACAGGGAGGGGGTAAATGTATTGGGTTGGTAAGTGGAGCTACAGGTTTGGCGTCCTACGGGGGGAGGGGGGAGGTAAATAAATTAGTTAGTAAGTGAGACTACAAGCCGTGTGTCATTGCAAGGGAACAACCTTTCAGCCCGAAGCAATCCAGAACAAATATGACAATTAAATAAAAATAGATTGCCACGAAAATCAAAGATTTTCTCGCAATGACAGCAATCTGGATGTAAACCTACAAATCACGCGTGCTGGGGTAAATGTATCGGGTTGGTAAGTAGAACTACCAGCTTGGCGTCCTGCGGAAGAGTGTGGATAAATGTATCAGACTGTGTGACCTTCCTGAGTGCCGTCATTCAGAGGACGTCAGTCCGAAGAATCTCTATAACTTTTGTAAAAATTTTCTATTCACTATTCACTCCTCACTATTCACCAGTTAAAGAGATTCTTCACCCCTGAATTGATGTCGGGTTCAGAATGACGGCATACTTATTGTACTGTCATTGCGTGGGTGAATGTATTTAAATAGCGACCGAGTGATTAAGTGGCAGAGAATATAAAAATATAGGTCATAATAAAAATTTACACAATGCTTGTGGAGCAAGCTCCACACTACTGCCTGAAGTATAAGGTGTAGGGTGGGAAAAGCGTCAGCGTTCCCACCGGAATAAAAAAGTTTTTGTCGGGCTAAAGCCCGATCTATTATTACCGGATTTGTCAGTTCCGGCAGTATCGACAGAGCGGTGAAGCCCTCCCGAGCGTTTTTAGCGAGGGGCAGTGTGCGGGTTTACCCGCATTATGCTCGTAAGAGCCTCGTAAACAATCATAGTTTCTTCTTTTTTGCTTCGTTTTTTCTTCTTGCTTTTTCAAAGAAGAAAAAATGAAGAAATTAAAATTTGTACTTTTCTTTCTCTTTTTGCGAAATAAAGAGTCTTCAAGAGACTCTCTAGTAACAGGTCAGGCTTGCGCCCGACATTAACTATACAAGCCCTGTAATATTATCCCGTGTAATTACAGCATCATAGTTTTTGTACCCGAGAATATTTTCAATATTATTTGAATGCGCCCCGACAATCATTCTGCACTCCTGAGAATTATAATTAACCATTCCGCGGGCAAATTCGACATTATTTTCATCCATAATTGATACAACTTCACCCTGCTTAAAATCGTTAACAACATTTACAATTCCGATAGGCAGAAGGCTTGAATATTTTTCCAGAATTGCCTTTTTGGCGCCCTCGTTAACCACTAGCCCGCCGATAATGTTTGTGGCATAACCAATCCAGCGTTTTTTATCAGGAAGATTTTCGCTTGTCGGAAGAAACATAGTTCCGATATCTTCTTTGTCAAAAATTTTACTGATTACATAAGGTATTTTTCCGTTTGCAATAAGAACCTTACCGCCAAAACGTGTCACAAGTTTTGCGGCTTCAAGCTTTGTTCTCATTCCGCCCCTTCCGCCTTCTGAGGCATCTGTACCTAATGCCATAATTTCATCTGTTACGCCCTGAACCTCTTTTATCAATTCCGCGTCAGGATTCGTTTTTGGATTTGCAGTATAAAGCCCGTCAATATCCGATAAGATTATTAACAAATCCGCGTCCAACTCACTTGATACAAGTGCAGAAAGCTTGTCATTATCCGAAAAACAAACTTTTACACCCGATAAAATCTGATTCATTTTGATTGTAGAAACCGTATCATTCTGGTTAATAATCGGAACAACACCAAATTCCAGAATTTTATTCAAAGTTGTTCTAAGACTCAGATATCTGTACCGGAGTGAAAAATCGTCTTCTGTAAGAAGGATTTGCGCAATCGGAATATCATAAATTCCAAACCCGTTTTCATAAAACGACATCAGCCTGCTCTGCCCGACTGCCGCGCATGCCTGTTTTACCCCGTCCTCGTCGGTTGAGTCAAGATTAAGCTTCTTTTTCCCGAGACCTACAGCCCCGCTTGTTACCAGAATAACTTCTTTTCCTGCTTTAACAAGCTTTGACATGTCTTCTATAAACGAATAAATACGGGAAATTGCAACTTCTCCATCGGGGTTTCTTAAAACATTTGTACCGAGTTTTATAACAATTCTTTTCGCATTAACAAATTCTTCTCTTAGCATCTTATATTCCCATAGCTTTCAATACATCTTTAATATCTGACGAAGTTTTCTTCACATCCGCATTTGAATACTTAATTGCATTATCAGGATCTTTAAGTCCGTTTCCTGTCAAAATACAAACGATATCGGAACCTTCTTCAACAAGTCCCTGCGAATGAGCCTGAATAAGACCCGCAACAGAAGCGGCACTTGCAGGTTCGCATAAAACACCTTCTGTTGAAGCAAGCATTTTATAAGCTTCCGCAATCTTTTCGTCATCTACGCAGCCGATTTTACCTTTACTTTCGTCTCTTGCGGCTTCTGCCTGTTTCCAGCTTGCAGGGTTGCCTATTCTGATTGCAGTCGCAAATGTTTCAGGTTTCATAATCCTTTCGCCTCTGACAATTGCTGCAGAGCCTTCTGCTTCATATCCCATCATCTTCGGTAAATTCTTAATTGTACCTTCCGCAAAATATTCTTTGTAACCTTTCCAATATGCTGTAATATTTCCGGCATTTCCGACAGGAATAAAGTGGTATTCCGGAGCTTTACCCAGCGCGTCGCAAATCTCAAATGCGCCGGTTTTCTGTCCTTCTATACGGTAAGGGTTAACAGAGTTTACAAGTGTAATCGGATGGGTTGCAGAAATCTCTCTTACGCATTCTAGCGCCTGGTCAAAATTCCCCTGAATTGCAATAATTTCCGCGCCGTACATCATTGCCTGAGATAACTTTCCGAGAGCAATATATCCGTCAGGAATAAGTACAAATGTTTTAATTCCGGCTCTTGCGCCGTATGCTGCAGCAGATGCAGATGTATTTCCGGTTGAAGCGCAAATAATTGCTCCTGCTCCGGCTTCTTTTGCCTTTGTTACAGCCATTGTCATACCGCGGTCTTTAAAACTTCCGGTCGGATTGCAGCCTTCAAATTTCAAATAAATATTAGCTTCTATACCTATTTTTTTTGCAAGGTTTTCAGCTTTGATTAAAGGCGTATTTCCTTCGTTCAAAGTCACAACCGGAGTAGAATCATCTACCGGCAGATATTTTCTGTACCTATTAATTAATCCCTGATAATACATAATACAATCCTCTCTTTGTTTACTTTTAATATATCACAATAGAAAGGAAAATAGAAATTATTCATCAATTAGCGAGAAATCGTCGCCGAGTTTCTCTTCCAGCATTCTAACAAGCTCAGAACATTTTATACCTAATGCTTCTGAAAGTTTCCAAATAGTTATGAATTTACGATGATGAATGCCATTTTCTAATTTAGACAAAGTGGCTCTGCCTATATCATATTCATCCGCCAGTTTGTTAATAGGTTTATCAGTGCTCGTTAAGCGAAGTTCTTTAACGAGTTCACCAACTGTTTTGGAAAATTGTATTGATTTTTCATCATTCTGTTGCATTTAGAGATAATAATTGATATGATGCAGCAAGGTGTTTCGATTTTGAAATAGATAGGGGATTAACTTATGCAGTACAGATAAAGATAGGTCTGGATTTAGCCCGACAATAACTTTTTTATTCTGGTGGGAACGCTGACGCTTTTCCCACCCTACACCTTATACTTTTAGCAGTAGTGTGGAGCTTGCTCCACAAGCATTGTGTAAATTTTTATTAGTTATTGTCAGGTAAAACCTGACCTGCTTTTAACACAATTGAAGATTAGTCTGCAACTCTTATAATACTATTTATAGTACAATCACTTAATTCATTAACTACTTCTTTAATAAGTTTTTCTTGGCAGCTTTCCGTAATTACCGTAATATCTGCTGTATTATCGTCAGAAACACCTTTTTGAAGTATGCTTGAAAGACTGATATTCTTGCTTGCGCAAATTGTACCGATTTTTGCAATAACGCCGATTGCGTTCGGCGCCGTTATTGATATGTAATACTTGTTGTAAGTATTATCAATCTTAACCGGATTTGCTGTTGATGTATGGTTGCATCTCATCATAGGAAGCAGATAATCTGTTTTTCCAAACTCTGCCGCTATTGCGAGAATATCCCCGACAACAGAGCTTGCAGTCGGAAACTCGCCGGCTCCCGGTCCTGAAAGAACAATACTTCCGATAGGATGACCGCTTATTAAAACCGCATTTGTTACATAATCAGTATGTGCAAGCAAATTATCTTTCGGGACTAACATCGGATGAACTCTGACATCTGCATTGTCATTCTCATCAATTGTCGCGCTTGCAATGAGTTTTATTTTATACCCGAACTCATTTGCTTTCGCCATATCTTCTTTTCTGATTTTTGTAATACCTTCTCTGTAAACATTTTCTATCTTAACTCTTTTTTTGAACGCAATAGTTGCAAGAGTTGTGATTTTATAGGCAGCATCAAAACCTTCAACATCACCGGTCGGATCCGTTTCTGCATATCCGAGCTGCTGAGCTTCTTTCAGTACATCTTCATAAGAAGCGCCATCAACATCCATTTTTGTAAGAATATAATTTGTTGTTCCGTTCAAAATTGCCTGAATTTTATTAATTTTATTTCCCGCTAATATTGTTTTTATAGGCATAATAATCGGGATACCGCCTGCAATAGCAGCTTCGTACAGCACAACCCTGTTATATTCTTCTGCAAGATTAAAAAGTTCTTCCCCTCTTTTGGCAAGAAGCTCTTTGTTAGCAGTAACAATATGTTTTCCTGATTTTATTGCCTCTGAAATATAATCATAAGCTGGCTCAACTCCGCCTATAAGTTCTACCACCACATCTATAGAAGGATTGTGAACCAGATCATACGGATTATCGATAAGCATGCCGGAAGGAACATCAACGCCCCTCTGCTTATTAATATTCTTTACTGCAATTTGGACAATCTCAATATTATCCGAGTTTTGTAAAGTCTTATAAACACCGCATCCTACAGTACCTAAGCCGATAATTCCGATTCTTAATTTATTCATGCAATTCTCCTCCAACAGGTTTTATTATACCATGGAGAATTACAATTACCAGAAACAGGTTATAGTCATACTTGCCTGAGCTGTATTTTACCTTTTTGAGCGCATGATTACGGATAAAATACCTTTTACCCCTTCTCTTTATTTGACCTCTGTGTAAAACTTTGTAAATAAAAACGCAAAAATTTTTCTTTTTCTGTATTAAACTAAAAGAAGCACTATTGGAGATTTATAAGCATGCTGCAACCCGTAAGAGGCTATAATATAGCTAATAAAGCCGATAATCATACCATTGATAAACGTACCGGTGAATATAAAGACCCGCTGATGAACTGGCCCTTGCGCGGTGCGGCGTTTTCCAACGAAGCAGGAGAAGCCCTCCGTCCTTTAATAGGCGGATTTGCCAATCTGACATGGATTCCGGCATTGATGTATATTGGAGCTGATGTTTATGATAAATACAAAAATAATCAGACCGAATATAGTCCTGACTCCAGAAGATTTTTAAAACAGGCAATTTTTCAAGGACTTGCCAGTATCTGTCTTCCGGTTGTTGCTGTTAAAATCGGGCAGAATGCCTTTTCACAATTCGGTAAATTTTCTGAAGATAAAATTTCTCTGAATGCAAAAGAACATATTTCAAAAACGGCAGAACAATTTATTGCGAACGGCAAAATGAGAGCTTTTGACGGAAAAGACAGTGAATGCAGGCAGGAATTTTTATCTCAGGTATATGACAGTCTTGATTTTAATGACAAAAAACATTCTTTTAAAAATAAATTCAAAGTTTTCAGACTTGATAACAAAGAACAAGTCGGGAATTATGCTTTAAAAACTATTGATGATTTAATTCAAATGCGAAAAGATTTATTAAACCCGTCTGCAGAAGTAAAAGCCGGGAAATGGTATTCTAAATACATAAAATATTTAAAACTCGGACAAACAGAAAATGTTGCAGTAAAAAGTGTTTTAATTGATTTACAAAAAAGCAAGCTTCTAAAAGGTAATTTTATAAAAACAATCGGCGGATTTATTGCACTCGGGCTGGCAATAAAACCTATAGACCATTTTGTTGAAAATGTTCTTATCGGAAAATATGTCGGACCAACAATAGATAATTTGAATATAAAAAAGAAATAATCCAAACGGACTAGTACTTTAGTAGATTAAGAAAGCATGAATATAATGCTAAAATATATATGTAAGTCGGAGACAGCTTGTGCGATTGTCGGATTTCGACGAAAAAATGATTAGGCATTATGTGTGTGTGTTCGACTTACTTCATTAAAAAACTTTCCAAAATCTTTTCTTCATAATAATTAGCCTTGCTCCTTTTGTCTCTCTTCCGAAAGGAGCTTTTTGTAGGAATAAAATAGTGTAAATTTTTCTTTACAATACGCTTCAAAACATGAGCATTTTTCCGGTATTTACTATACAATGTTAGAATGAATTAAGGACGGATTTATGGTGGATACTTTCGAACTTACTAACTACAACTTTTATTCAAGCCGGCTTGATATGGAACTCATAACAAGCATTGTAGATACCCTGAAAGAAATTTTGGAAGAAGATAAAAAACAGGAACAGCCTTTGTTTCTGAAAGTTGCTGATGATTTTATTCTGAATATAGCAAGAAAAGTTGTTCAGGAGAAAAAGAAAACTTTTCTGATTGGAATTACAGGTGAAAGTGCATCAGGAAAAACAGTCTTTGTTGATAATACCATTGAGGCAGTTGTCCGTGACAAAAAAGAAGGTATTTATACTGTTATCCGCCAGGATGATTATTACAAAGACACATCAAAAGAATTAATTGAAGCTGGAAGCTATGATGCTTTATTCAAAACGGGTTTCAGTTTTGATACTCCCGATGTTATTGATTTAAATTTAATGCGCGAACATTTGCTCGGACTAAAGAAAGGCGAAACGGTTGTTTCTCCAAAGTATGATTTTGTAACCTGTGTTTCTGATCCGAACGGGGATGTCAAAAAGCCGGCAAAAGTTATACTTACAGAAGGACTTTATGTCCTCAACAAAGAACTTCGCGATATTATGGATGTAAAAGTTTACGTATTTACTCCGATTGATGTAATAAAAGAGCGCTGGTATAAACGCGCTGTATCACGCGGAAAGACCGGTGAAGCTGCAGATTTGCAGTTCAAAAACGTAAACGAAACCGCCCAGCAATACATCCGTCCGACTTATGAGATTTCTGACTGCATAATTAACGGCATGGTAGACAAGGATTATATTAAAGTTATTACAGATAAGATTAAAACCCGTCTTGCAGAAGTTTGCTGCTAGGGGGAGGAAGATAAAATGTTTGAATTAAAAGCACAAATGTATTTTTCGGCAGCCCATCATCTTCTAAATTATGACGGCGAATGCGAAAACCAGCATGGACACAACTGGCTTGTCGAAGCTTATGTTAAAGGTGAAACTTTAGATAAAAGCAATATACTTGTAGATTATAAAGTTCTTAAAAAAGAAATGAAAGCGGTTTTAGACCTTTTAGACCACAAAGACCTGAATGAGCTTCCGTATTTTAATGGCGAAAGCCCTTCAAGTGAAATGATTTCTATGTTTATATATAATAAATTGAAGGAAAAAATCGTTCAGATTTCAAAAGTTTCTGTCTGGGAAACTGCTACCTCCTGCGCAAGCTATTTTGAAGAGGGGTAAGGGGTAAATTTAAATTTTGCGGAGCAAGCTCCACACTACTATGCTATTGTAATGCTTACGCATTACACGCTCGAGGTGTAATACTTGTTGATTTTTTAATTAATGCCGGCTTTACCAAGCCGGCATTAATTAAAAATATAAAATTTCATCTATTATGTTATAATAAATTCTGTAAAATTTATTACAGACATAGAGAGGGCTCTCAATGGATTTTATACAGTCGATACTGATGGGAATTGTTCAGGGGTTAAGCGAATTTTTGCCGATTTCAAGCTCTGCACACCTTGTTTTTACGTCAAATTTTTATAAAGTTTTTAAAGGAATTGAAGAGATTCACCATTCAAATCAGGAAATTTTCACGGATATAATGCTCCATCTGGGAACACTTACTGCGGTTTTAATTTTCTTTAGAAAAGAAATTTTTGAAATAATTAAAGCGCTTTATTTTGGCTTAAAAACAAGAAATTATACTTCTTATGACTTCAAACTCGGTGTTTATATAATTCTTGGAACAATAATAACTGTTCTTATTGCATATCCGCTGAATGAAATAGCAGGCGGGCTTGTTTTTAAGCCTGAAATTGTCGGAGTTTTACTTATTCTTACCGGAATATTGCTTCTTTTTAGCGAATTTTGGGCAAAAAAAATCTCTGAAAAAAAAGATATTTGCCTGAAAAACTCTATACTTGTTGCAATTGCACAAGGGTTTGCAGCGCTTCCGGGTTTTTCTCGTTCTGGATTAACGATTGCAACAGGGCTTTTGAGCGGCATGGACAGGTCTGTTGCTGCAAGATATTCTTTTTTACTCAGTATTCCGATAATTCTTGGCTCTTCAATGGTTTATCCGCTTGTAAAACTTGATTTCCATGAAGTTATAACCTTTAACTGGGCGGCAATTATTTCCGGTACTGTAGTTTCAGGGCTTGTCGGATATGTCTGCATAAAATATTTTCTAAAATTTGTCGCAAAATTCTCTCTGGCAATTTTCGGCTACTACTGTATAATTGCAGGAATTTTTACGGCAATCTTTTTCGGCCTGTATTAAATAAATCTATTCACTAAGAGGAGAAAATCATGAATTTAAATAAATATATAGAACACACACTTCTAAAACAGGATGCAACAAAAGCAGAGGTAACAAAATTACTTGAAGAAGCTTGCAAATACGACTTTCTGGGTGTTTGCGTAAATCCTTGTAATGTTAAATTTGCAAAACAGTATTTAAAAGATACCGGAAATAAAGAGGTCAAAGTCGTTACTGTGATAGGCTTTCCTTTGGGACAAACAACTACAGAAAGTAAAATACTTGAAACCGTTGATGCAATCAATAGCGGCGCTGATGAAATTGATATGGTAATCAACGGCGGCAGACTGAAAGATGGTGATTATGACTATATTACAGAAGAAATTTCAAAAATAAAAGCTGCTTCTCAGAATCACAATTTGAAAGTAATTATAGAGACAGATTTGCTTACTGCGGATGAAATAAAAACAGCTTGCGAACTTTGCATAAAAGGCGGGGCTGATTTTGTAAAAACTTCAACCGGATTTGTCAAAAATGGAGCAGGTGCAAAAGTTGAAGATGTAAAATTAATGTATGAAATTGTTAAAGATTCCGGATTACAGATTAAAGCCTCCGGAGGCATCAGAGACCGTGAAACTGCAGTTAAGATGATAGAAGCAGGTGCTTCAAGACTCGGCACAAGCTCAGGTGTCAAAATTGTCAGCAGTGTATAATGTCATTGTCAGGTAAAACCTGACCTGTTTGATAAATTTCTTGTGGAGCAAGCTCCACACTACTGGTGGTAATACCTGTAAGTATAATTAATAACAGGAGATAAACATGATAATTGATGCACATACACATATCGGAAATTCTTTCTGGGGGCAGTTTTCGCCTGAATATCTTCTTGATATTACCGGAGATGATATTGATATTTTAATTTGTTCCAACCTTGAAGGAATTGACAGTTATACCGGCAAGGACGAGATTAAATGCAATCTTGAAATGCTTAATGCTTCTAAAAAATACCCGAAAATTAAACCTCTCGCCATCTGCGAGGTGGACAGGACTGAAAACGCTGACAAAATCAGGAAACTTCTTTCAGAACATTCGGAATTCGTCGGGCTAAAGTTTCATCCGGAATTTACAAAACTAGCGGCAGACTCAGATAAATATGATGATTATCTGAAAGCCGCGCGTGAGTTTAAAAAGCCCTGCCTGTATCATTCAGGTCATATAAAATCCAGATTTTCTTCTCCGGAATTGATTTATAAAAAAGCAAAGCAGTTTCCGGAAGTTCCGGTTATTCTCGGGCATTTGTCCACAACAACAAGAGAATGTCACGAAAGAGCAATAGAAATTATGGTTGAATCTATAGAAAATGAAACCGCAACTTTGTACGCAGATGTTTCCTGGGTCGGGGTGGAAGATTCAATTATGCTTATTGAAAAATTAAAAAATACAAAATGCGGGGATTTCACTAATCGTATTCTCTGGGCTTCTGATGTTCCGGTGGGCGAGTTTAACCAGAAAAGAGAATTGTATTTGAAAAATTTAGCAGAATTTCAAACCGGCATATATGAGCATTTCAAGGATAAAGAATTATTAAATAATTTAATGTATGGTAATGCTGCAAAACTTTTCAGGTTGGGGTAAGGTATTTTTGATACTGCAATTTTGCTGCGGTAAATCGAAGATTTACCGCAGCACTAATTGGGCGACACAAGCGCGTTCCCTCTCCAACGGGGAGGGCTGGGGAGGGGGTAAATGTATTTGGCTGGTAGGTCAAACTGCCGGTGTGGTGGCATTGCTAGGAGCGGGAACGACGCGGCAATCCATATTATTGTTGGGTTTCACCCAATCTACAGTTTTCAGTCAATAACTATAATACTAAGGTTCCAGCAAACAACGCTTTTAATATATCTTCACATCATATTGTATGTTTTTATATTGTTGAGTATTATTATAGAATAACCCAATAAAAGGAAATTCTATGTCACAAAGTAATTTGCCGAGACAAATAACTGTAGCGGAAATGGCACCGCACGTTCACAGTTTTGCACCCGGCGAAAACAAAGTTAATAAAATATCGTCGTGGCTGATAGCATGGATAGAAAAATCGTTGAAGAAGGGAATTATCAAGCCTTATGATTTGCTTCCTTCAAAAGGTGATCTGGCTTTTCATACCGGCGTGAGCAAAGGGACTATACAGAGCGTTTTTAGATTTGTAGAGGACTTCGGGCTTCTGAAATACAAACAAAGAATCTGTACTTATATTAAGGACGGACACGGAAATAATTCGGCAAAAAAGCTTACATCAAAAAGAGAATTAGCATCAGAAGCCATAAAAAAATATCTTTATGAAAACGGTTATAAAGTTGGAGATTGCCTTATTTCAATCAGAAAACTCGGTTTGAAAACGGGAATATCTGCCGCAACTATTCGTGTTGCTATCGGGAGTCTTATATCAGAAGGGATTATAAAAAAAGAAAATAATGTTTTTATTGTTTTACGTATGGATTTTAAACCGGTCAATATCCAATTGGAGACTCTAGTAGAAAAAATAGCAGCAAAAATCAGGATGTATGTTACGGAAAATTATCAGGTCGGAGAAAAATTGCCTGCAAATCAGGAGCTTGCAGCAAAATTTAATGTGAGCATAAAAACAATTCATGATGCAATAAAACTTCTGGCAAAGGACGGAATTCTTTTTACAAGAAGAGGGCAATACGGAACGGTTGTGGTTAATAAGATGAATAAGAATATTCAATATTATTATGAAAGAATAGAACTAAAATTACGCAATTTTATAGCGGAAAATTGTGATATAGGTTCGCGCCTTCCTTCTATAGCGGAACTGGCAAAAAATTATCATGTAAGCGCAAAAACTGTTAAAAAAGCACTTGATAATCTGGCGGAAGAAGGTTATATAACATTTTCCCGCGGACGCTGGGGCGGAACATTTGTTACAGATATTCCGCAGCAGGGTAATGAAGGGTATAAATGGCTTGCAATAAGCAAGGATTATATTACGGAAACAGACGGTTTGTCTGTTGATACTTGAAAATAGATTTTGGCATGATATTATAAATACTAGTAAAGAATTGAAAGGAGATAAAACCATCGCAAACGAAGAAAGAAGCCAGAATAAAGGCAAGGATAAGCCTCTGATAAATGAAAGAATCAGAGCAAAAGAAGTAAGACTAATAGATGAAAACGGTAATAATCACGGAATTGTATCGACATCACAAGCATTAAGAATGGCTGAAGAAGCGGATTTGGATTTGGTTGTAATCAGCCCGAATCAAGCTCCTCCTGTAGCAAAGATTTTAAACTACGGTAAGTATAAATACGAGTTGGAAAAAAAGGCTAAAGAAGCAAAGAAAAAACAACACGTTGTTGATATAAAAGAAATAAAAGTACGTTATAAAATAGATACTCACGATTATGAAGTAAGATTGAAAAATATCAGAAAATTTATTTCACAGGGTAATAAAGTTAAGATAGTTGTAATGCTCAGAGGACGTGAAATGCAGCATTCAGCTCTGGCAGTAGAACTTGCAAACAGATTTATTGCAGATTTGGCGAATGATCCTGTAACAGTTGAAAAGAAACCCGTGGTAGAAGGTCGAAACGTAACTGTTTGGCTGGCACCGCAAAATTAGTATTGTTAATTAAACAAAGTAGTTTATAAAAAAGACTTGATTAATAATCTTTAGCAAGTAGAATAAAAATATGTTATATGGCTTCTTTAAGGGGTCGTAAGTTAGAACATACAGGGAACGGCAGTTTTTTGTCAACTCCTGTGGTAATTGAATAAAGTATGCCGCAATAGCTCCCCCGGTGGAGCCGAGTGGCGAAACGTACAGGGAAAACGTAGAGCTTGCTCTACCAACCCAGTGATAATTAAATAAAATATGCCGCAATAGCTCAGTTGGTAGAGCAAGGGACTGAAAATCCCTGTGTCCTTGGTTCAATTCCGAGTTGCGGCATATTTTTTTTGTCAGGAATATAGTCTTTTGCCGCGGTAGTGAGTTCATTACAAATTCCAATTTTAGCAAAACTAATGAAAAAGATATGGAGGTTTTTATGCCTGAGCTTATACCCCTTAATATTGATAATATTAATACTCAACACCAAAATGTTATGAATTCTTCTAATTATGGTGCTGATTATGAATTAACCGGAGAAATTCTAAAGAAGTATCCGTGTAATACAGAAAAAGAAATTGTTGCATTAAAAATATATTTAATTAATGCTACAAATTCAACAAATCTCTTAAGCCATAAGAACAAAATACACATTTCGGAATTAGCTGAGATTATAACTGAAATTAAAGATTTTGATAAACGGGTGAAAGAAGGTGATCCTGAATTAGTTAAAGAGCTGGCGCGGGGAAATGGTAAAGTAAAACTTTTTTCTTTTGCTTCAAAATATTGCTGTTATCACAATTATTTGGTTTATGGTAAAGACGATTATTACATTTATGATACTATATTAAAGAAGAATTTGTACCGTTATTTCCCCGGAATGGAACCTGCTTTAATAGAAAAATACCGGTTTAATTTGAACTACACTGAATATAAAAATAGTTTAGATAAATTTATCAAACAAGCGGGGCTGCTGAAATATGATTATATTCGCAGAAAGTTTGATCATTTTGTCTGGAATCAATTTAGAGAAAAAAGAACAGAAGATTAGGCAGATGTTTCGCATGAGAATTCTTAAAGACCGACAACTGCAGAATTATTTTTATAATGACAAAAAATAAGATTTTCGGTTTTTATAAATAATATGCGAATCAATTCTATTACAAACACCCCATATACTTACAAGCCGGCTTTTGCTTCCAACACACGTATTGTCAGAGGTAAGGACGGCAGGCTTTTGTACAGAAATACAACTAATTTTTTTAGAGATGATTTGAACTGGAAAGAATTTGCTGCTTTTATAAGAGAAAAGTACAAGAATGCGGAGAAAGTAAATGTATTCAGCTATGCGTGTTCTGACGGTTCAGAACCGATGTCATTAGTAATTTTGCTAAAAGAAATTTTTGGTCAAACTTCTCAAAAATTTTTGCCGGTAATTGCAAAAGATATTGACAAAACAGTAATATATTTTGCAAAAAGCGATTTTGTAAATATGGATTATATGGATTATGAAGTAATAAATCGTTATACAGGCGGCAAATTTGATAAATATTTTGTTTATCCGCGCGGCGGAATCGGATTTGAATATGAATATCCGGTGAGAGTTAATCCGGAGCTTAATAATCAAATAAAGTATTCTATAGCTGATATTAATGTGGACACTCATAATATTACTGATAAAAATACGATACTTTTTTGCAGAAATTTTTGGCCTTATATAAAATCTACAGAAGAACGTGTTGATTTACTGCATAAGCTTACAGGGAAACTAAAAGATAACGGTCTGCTTGTTACGGGAAATTATGACGACACTGTAGAGCTGGGAAAAATTCTTTCTGAAGAAGGTTTTACACGTGTAAAAGGATTACCTCATGTTTATGAAACAAATTAAAAGTTTAGTTTGTACTGAAAATTGTTGCTTCAACATCTTTTTGTGTATGCGGAATTGTGAAATTTTCCATTGAGCGGAATAACTGTGCTTTTGTCTCAGCCTGCGTAAATCGCCCTCCGGTTACGTCAGCCGTGCATTTGAGCTGCGCAAGGTCTTCGTCGTCATGTACATTAAATGCTATTACATCAATTTTTATATCCCGTCTTTCTTTAACAAGGTCAATTGCATAATCACACGGGCTTTCATCACAATTTTCACCGCCGTCTGTAAGCAAAATTATGTGTTTGATTCCGTCATATCCTTCAAAGTCTTTATTCACTGCTTGTTTTAAAGAATATGTAATCGGTGTCATTCCGCGCGGACGCAGATGAGACATTTCCGACAAAATAGAATCACTATTGGCAAATCCGAGCGGTACAACAAGTTCCGAACTCCTGCAGGCATTATAGGCAAAAAGGTTGCAGGTATGCCCGTATACCCTTAGTCCGACTTTTGTGGACGGAGAAATTTGCGGGACAATAAATTTCATCATTTCCTTAACGTGATTGGCTTTTGTTTTGTGTTCCAAATATTCTCCCATACTGTTTGAATAGTCGACAACAAAGAGAAGCTTATCGCCGGATTCTTTGTAATTATAGCTTTCCGGAGTATAGACTTCATAGGCAAAAACCGGAAGAATTATTAAAAACAATAAAAAACAGATTTTTTTCATATCTTAAGATTAACCTGTTTTTTCAATCCGACATATTCTCCTGCAGGGCTAGCCTGCAATACTTGATTTTCATTTTTATCAGCGCTACTCTTGTATCGGAGGAGTATGATGTCAAAAAATATCTTTATAACAGCGACAGGAACTGATGTCGGAAAAACCTATGTTTCAGCCCTTATTGTAAAAGAGATGAGAAATGCCGGATATAATTGCGGATATTTTAAACCTGTTTTAAGCGGAGTGGAAGAAAGCGGGGGAAAACTGACTTCAAGTGACTGTAACTATGTCGTTGATACGGCAAAAATTCCATGTACGGCAGATGATTGCGTAACTTACCGGTGGAAAGAAGCTGTCTCGCCTCATTTAGCAGCACAAAGAGCAGGAATGAAAATTGATATTTCAAAAATCAAGCAGAAATTTGAAAAACTAACTAAAGATTATGACTATCTTTTAATAGAAGGCGCCGGCGGAATTACCTGCCCTTTAAGGCTTGAAAACGGAGAAAAATACCTGCTTAAAGATTTAATCAAAGAGCTTGACACAAGTATTATTATTGTTGCAGACGGCGGACTGGGTACGATAAATTCGACTCTGCTTACGGTTGAATACGCAAGAGCCAACAATATCCCGATTGCCGGAATTATTCTGAATAACTTTAATCCTGTAAATTTTATGCATCAGGATAATTTAAAACAGGTAGAGTATTTGACAGGTGTAAAAGTTGTTGCAACGGTTGAAAAGGGTCAGAAAGATATAACATTTCCGGCAGAGTTGTTTGGGAGGGGGCGGTGATTAAGTGACCAGGTGATCAAGTGATCAAGAAGAGTGAATAGATGTTATAGAAACGTAGGTCAGGTTTTTCCTGACAAAAAATTTTCTATTCCGGTGGGAACTTTTGCTGGTGAATAGTGAGGAGTGATTAGTGAATAGAAAATTTTCATAAGTTATAGAGATTTTTCGGGCTCACGCCCTCTGAATGACAGAATAAATTCTATTCACTAATCACTATTCACTATTCACTAAAAAATAAATAGGTCGGACATAAGCCCGACAAAAACTTTTGTGGAGCAAGCTCCACACTACTACTGACACAAAAATAATTGTACAATCAATATACAAGGAGCAAAAAATGGACTGGCAGAAAGAAGATTTAAAATATATATGGCATCCGTGTTCGCAGATGAAGGATTATGAAACGCTTCCGCCGATTGTAATAGAACGCGGCGAAGGAATTAATCTTTATGATATAAACGGCAAGTGTTATAAGGATGTAATAAGTTCGTGGTGGTGTAATCTTCTCGGACACTGCAACCCAAGGATTAATGCTGCCGTAAAAAAACAGGTTGACAGCTTAGAACACGTTATTTTCGCGAATTTTTCCCACAAGCCTGCAATTACTCTTTGCGAAGAGCTTGCAAAGGTTGTTCCGGAAGGGTTGTGCAAGTTTAACTTTGCTGATAACGGCTCTGCCGCAATAGAAATGGCGCTGAAGATGAGTTTTCAATACCATTACCAGACAGGTAATCCGCAAAAGAAAAGATTTATGGCATTATCAGATGCTTATCACGGCGAAACCCTCGGAGCGCTTGCCGTTGGCGGTGTAGATTTGTATTCGGAACTTTATAAACCGCTTTTATTAGACGTTATAAGAATTGACGCTCCTGATTGTTTCCGTTGTCCTTATAACAAGCATTGTGCCGGGCACTATTCTACTATTAACACCTCACCCCAACCCTCTCCTCAAGGCGAGGGGGAAACTTGCCATTGTGAATGTTTTGAAAAAGCGGAAGAAGCGTTCAAAAAATATGCAGACGTAACTGCCGCAATTATTGTTGAACCGCTTTTACAAGGCTCTGCAGGCATGAAGGTTTATCCGCCTTTGTATTTGAAAAAGCTTAGAGGGCTTTGCGATAAATACAGCGTACATTTGATTGCCGACGAGATTGCAACAGGTTACGGAAGAACCGGTAAAATGTTTGCATTTAATCATGCAGGCGTAAGCCCTGATATTATGTGTCTTTCAAAAGGTCTGACGGGCGGATATATGCCTATGGCAATTGCTGTAACAACTCAGAAAATTTATGATGCGTTTTACGATGATTACCTTAAGGGTAAAGCGTTTATGCATTCCCATACTTATGCCGGAAATCCGCTTGCCTGCTCTGCCGCGATAGAGGTTTTAAAAATTTTGAAAGATGAAAATATTATTGAAAAAGCTAATGAGAAGGCGGTTTATTTTAATAAAATAATAAGAGAAAAATTCCTTCCGCTTGAAAATGTCGGCGAGGTTAGAACAATAGGCTTAATTAACGCAATAGAGCTTGTTAAGAATAAAGAGACAAAAGAAACTCTGGATTATACAAAACGTACAGGATATCAGATTTATAAAAAAGCTCTGGAGAAAGGTGTAATTTTGCGCCCGCTGGGAGATGTAATTTATTTCAACCCGCCTTTGATAATTGAAAAAGAAGATATGGATTTTGTGACAGATATTGCATTAGAATGCACAAAAGAGATTCTTGGTAATACATAAGTTCGGTTATTTGGCGGGGGTGATGTCTTTTACTGGTAACGGAGTGACTTAGTTAATGAGGTTGGGTGAAACCCGACAAAAACTATTTGTAAGTTATTGTCAGGTAAAACCTGATCTACATTTCTTGCGGAGCAAGCTCCACAAGGAAACTTGATCACCTGATCACCTGGTTACTTGATCACTGTTTAAAGATTCCTTTACCCTCCGAGTTTGGATTTCAGAATCCTTGCCGCGGAAATCAGAATATCAATACTTGTAGAAAACGGCGGAGCGTAAGTTAAGTCAACATCTAATAAATCTTCTACTTTCATTCCGCTTAAAAGTCCGACAGAAATTGTATTAACTCTTTTATCCGCATCGCCGCATCCGATTGCCTGTGCTCCGAGGACTTTATGCGAACGCCTGTCGGCAACAAGTTTCAATGTTACATTCTGAACTTCCGGCATATAACCAGCTTTATCACGCTTTGTTATAACTACCGATACAGTATCAAACCCGAGTTTTTGTGCGGATTTTTCAGTTAAGCCTGTCATTGACATGTTCAGGGCATGATATCTTAACACTGCTGAACCTAAGATTCCTTCAAAATCTTCTGTTCCGCCGCAGGCATTTATGGCTGCAATGCGCCCTTCTTTGTTGGCTGTAGAACCAAGAGGAACCCAGGCAGGTGTGTGTGAAATCATATTAATCTTTTCTGTGCAATCACCGCAGGCGTAAATATCTGTAATATTTGTCTGCATTCTGCTGTTTACTTTAATAGCTCCTGTAATACCAAGTTCTATTCCGGCTTCTTTTGCGATATCAACTACGGGATAAACACCGGCTGCAACTACTGCCATATCTGTTTCAAAACCTGAACCTTTAGCGGTCAGAACTCCCTTTACCGCTCCGGTCTCATTATCCGCTACAAATTCGCTCACTGTATCTTCATTGATAATTTTAACCAGCCCGTCAGAATTTTCAAGAATAAATGTTTGAATAAGCGAGGAGATATCTTCGTCAAAAGCTGAAAGAATAAAAGGTGCGCGCTCAACAAGAGTTACATTTTTTTTGTTTTTAACAAATGCTTCAATGAGTTCAACACTTATATAGCCTCCGCCTATCAAGGTTATATTTTGTGATTTTTCCATAGCAGCTCTGATATTGATTCCGTCTTCCAGAGTTCTTACTGAAAAGACATTTTTTAAGTCCTTGTTCTTAATATCCGGAATAATCGGGCTGGATCCTGTTGCAATGATTAGTTTGTCATATTCAACAAACTCGCAGGTTCCTAAGTGCAAATTTTTTACCAGAATTTTTTTATCCGCAGGAAGAATTTTTGTAACTCTGTGTTCCGTGAAAATATTTATACCGCTTTTTTCAAACTCTTCTTTTGTTCTGACAACGAGCTTATGCCAGTCCTGAAAATCTCCTGCAATATAATACGGAAGTCCGCAGGAAGAGTATGATACGTGTGTATCCTGTGTGTAAATTGTGACTTCTGCTTTGGGATCTTCTCTTTTTGATTTTGCGGCTGCTTTTGCACCGGCAGCCACTCCGCCGATAATGATTATTTTCATATAAGGATTATGACAAGCGGCAGCAGGTTATTCAATTAGACAGGCAGATAACTATTCTGCACTGCTTGTTATAAACAGATATTTATTTAAAAATGCGGCGTTTAATATACTTTAAAAAATAGAAAATTGCAGTGTGCGTCAGCGCAGCTCCGGTATAAAGTAAAGCCTGTCTGTCTTTATTTTTTATATTGTCTAAAAATGTAACATTTACTTCTTAATGTAAAGATTTTATAACAACTTGACATGTTTTTGATATAATAAAACAATGCGAGAGATTTCAACTAGTCGTTACAGTTTTTTATTTTATTTAAGGAAAAGATTATGAAGAGATTTATGATGATGTTATTTACTATGCTTATGACTTTGCAGTCGGCTCAGGCAGCGAATGTTAACGCTTTTATGGACAAATACGTGGCGCCTGTATCTGACGCGGTAGCAAGGCTAATCTTTTTCCCGATAAAAATCTGCGGGTATGATGTTCCTATAATCATATTCTGGATACTTATCGCAGGATTCTTTTTTACTTTTTATTTTAAAGGGATTTCTGTATGGGGATTCAAACATGCAATTGATATAGTTGTAAAACCTGTTGAGAAACATCACCACGGATTTGGTGAAGTATCCTCTTTTCAAGCGTTAGCAACCGCGCTATCCGGAACAATCGGTATCGGTAGTATTGCGGGTGTTGCAATCTCTATTTCAATAGGCGGTCCCGGAGCGGCGTTCTGGATTTTTGCCGGCGCCCTTCTCGGTATGTCAATAAAGTTTGTTGAAGCAACTCTCGCTGTAAAATACAGAAGATTTAACCTTGACGGTTCAGTATCAGGCGGACCTATGCACTACATAGCCCACGGTCTTACACGCAAAAAAATGCGCTGGTTAGGTCAGCCGCTTTCAGTTCTGTACGCAATTCTCTGTATCGGAGGCGGTATTACAGGCGGAAATATGATTCAAATTAACCAGACTGCTCACCAGATGGTATTTATTACAGGCGGAGAACATAGCTTTTTGCAGAATTATACCTGGGTTATAGGTCTAATTGTTGCAATACTTATCGGTATGGTAATTGTCGGCGGTATCAAAAGTATAGCTAAAGTTACAACAATACTTACTCCTACAATGTGTATTATGTACATAATTTCAGGTCTTATTGTTATCGGGGCAAACTTTGTACATATTCCTCATGCGTTGATGCTAATCCTTAAAGAGGCATTCCATCCGACAGCGGTTGCAGGTGGTATTTTCGGAACAATTATCATCGGGCTTAGACGTTCTGTTCAATGCAACGAAGCAGGAACCGGCGCTGCTGCTATTGTTTACGCTACGGCTAAAACAAAAGAACCGGTATCACAGGGTTTTGTTGCATTAATTGAAACCTTCCTGACAGGTGTTCTCTGTTTATTCACATCTTTTGCAATTGTATTTTCAGGCGCCTGCACACAGGCAACAAAGGAAATATCAGGAATAGAACTCGCTTCAAACGCATTCCAGTCAGTTATTCCGTTCTTCCCGATTATATTGTCGGCAATTGCAATTATGTTCGCTTTATCTACCTTAATTTCATGGGCATATTACGGACAAAAAGCATGGACATTCCTTCTTGGCGAAGGCAAAAAGAGAGTTCTTGCATTCAATCTGATTTACTGTCTGTTTATTATTGTAGGCTCTGCAATGAATGTTAAATCAGTAATTGATATTACAGACGCCATGATGATTGCGCTTTGTGTTCCGAATATAATTGTGCTTTATATCTTAGCTCCTGAAATTAAGCGGGATTTAAAAACCTATCTTGATAAACATAAGATGAATTTTATGAAATTTTAAAATATTAATCTAAAACATAAAAACTCCGGATTAAATTCCGGAGTTTTTATTCTTTTAACGCTCCGCTTGAAGGATTATTAATCAGATACTTTTTTCCTGTTATAAAAATAAGAATTGCCGGTATTGAACAAATGCAGGAACATGCCATAAGTTCGCCCCAGAGTGTAATTTCTCTGAACGAATTTTTAAAAATCGTAAGTCCGACGGCAAGTGTACGCATACTTTCAGTATTTGTGACAATCAGCGGCCACATAAAACTATTCCAGCTTGTAACAAAAGTAAAAATTCCGAGGGTTGCTATTGCAGGCAAAGCACATGGCAGCGCAATTTTATAAAAAGTCTGGAAAACATTACATCCATCGAGCTTGGAGGCGTCTTCCAATTCTTTTGAAAAAGTAAGAAAATGCTGTCTCATCAAAAATACTCCGAATCCGCCGAAAATCCCGGGAACAATAAGCGCCTGATAGGTATTTATCCAGCCGAGTTTACTCATTATGAAAAACAGAGGAACAATATTGACCTGCGGCGGTACCATCATTGTAAGAACAATTATAAAAAATAAAAAATCTCTTCCCCTGAATTCCAGCCTTGCAAACCCGTAGCCCGCGAGTGCCGCAACAACAATTTGTCCGGCGGTTGTAAGAGCTGCAACAACCAAACTGTTTAAAAAATATCTGATAACAGGTATTGAAGAAAAAACATTTTTATAACTTAATAAAGAAAGGTTAATGTTTTTATAATCCGTAAAAATGTTTTCATTTCCGCCTAAGGAAATTAAAAACATCATAAAAAATGGAATAGCCATTGAAAGCGCAAGCAGGATTAAAACGGTGTGCAAAAAAAAATTTTTCATACTTTTATTTTAATATAAAACAAATATTATGAAATCGTCGGTTATAATTAACAGAATACTTGACTCATCAACACTCGCAGCCGGAATGTTTATCGCAAGCGGCTGTTATAAGACATACAAAGATTATAAGACTGCAAGCCCTGAATACAAAGATCGTTTTCTTGTAAAAGACAGCGTTGTATTATCAGGCGCGGCTCTGGGAATGTTTGCCTATAGTGCTGCTTCAAATAAGATTTCAGGAAGCAAAGGTTATAACAGAATTATTACAAATATTTCTAAAAAAGTTAATGAATCAAGTATAAAAAACGGAATAAAAACTTCTATTCAGTACACGACTGATATTGTAAAAGATTTGGCTTCAGGCTTTATCTCAACTGCCTCCGGTATTATAGGGGCGCTCGGTGCGGATTATCTTCTTTCCAAAACTTCTTTTGAACAGCCAAAATATATAAAGCACAAACCCGAAAAAGATAAGTTTGCAATGTATCTTGAAGATAATCTTTCAAAATTTACAGATGAAAATACAAGAAATGTCATATATACGAGTGTCTCGGACCTGCCTAAAATCCGTATTTTATCTTCAGGTATGCTGGGTGCTGACGCGATTGAGATTGCCGGAAACAAAGAATTTGATAAGAGACTTAAAAATACAACAGAATATCTGGTAAATGATACGCTTGTTCCGCTTATATTTTTATCAACTTCGAGCGCACTTACCAGAAATATGAAAGCAAAATACAGAGTTCCCGTAATTTTTATCACATTATTTTGCGGAATCCTCGGAACCCAAAAATTAATGGACAAATTTGTTAACAATAAAATGTAAATTTTTATAAAAATCGTATATACTTTTATTGCACGAATCGCAACATATGCTAAAATCATGCTTAAGATATGAATATGTGCAGTGTAAATACAATCAATTTCGGAGCAAGGGTTCAATTTGATAACAATAGACCTGAGACAAAAATGACGTTGCCGCAAAAAACACGTAAAGCTTGCGGCAGGGCGTGTGTAAAAGCAAAACACGTATTTATAATTCCGGTATTTTTTTCTGCAATATTATCAAGAATAATTAAGGTAAAAAATAGTATAAAATTACCATCCTAAATGGAAGAAAGGAAAAAGGGAAAGATGAAAATTAACGCTATTGGTGTAACAACATTCGGGAGCAAACAGCAAATGGTTAAAAAAGCTGCAACCGGATTTATAGCAGCAGCAGGTGCAGGTCTTGCAGCAGACACTTTTGTAAAAGGCTTATCAAAACCAGACAGAGCTGTTGAAAATGATATTTTAAAAGGTAATGATGAAGGCTGGAATCCGGTAGACCCTTGCTGTGATGCTGCTTGCGGAACTCCGGAAGATCAGCGCGAAGAATGCTGCTAATGATGATATCACCTTTATCAATATCAGAAAACATAAATAATTATTCAAGAGGGCAGAGCTTTAAAAGTTCAGCCCTCTTGTCTGATAAAATAATCGTGGCTTCCGCTTTGAAAAAACCGGAAGTAAATTCTGTTGATTATATCAAATACATTTACCACCGGCTTAAAAGAGTTTGTAATGAAGTTGTTGAAATTAATGTTGAGACGGATAAGCTTCAAAATATTGTGCACTCGGAAGAGCCGCGGATATTTATTATGAACCATACAGTAAATCAGGGAAAAGATATTAATGCTGCAAAGTTCTTTAATACACTTCTTTACAGAGAGTATCTGTATCAATCAAAAGCCGATACCTGTCCGAGAAGCCGCATATTGACTAACGTAGGACTATTAAGACGCAGTAAAGATAAAGGCGAAGAACTTGAGTGGATGGGGGCAGTGCCAATAAATGCAGGACTGGGCGCAAAAAAAGACAACGGAAATAAAAATGCCATAGTTTTAAAACATATTACAAAGGGGCTTATCGACGGCAAGATTAATCTCTTTATATTTCCGGAGGGGGCGCTTGCCGCGTTGACTTTTTTACCCCTTAAGTACAAATTTCAGCCCGGAGTGTCTGCAATTATAAAAAAGGTGCTGGAAGAAAGAGAGTGTATAAGGGTTACGCCGCTTGGGTTTGCACACAATAACAAAATAAGTGCAGTGCATATTGGTGATGATATCGTTTTTTCCAGAGTAGACGACGAATATTATGCAACAAGAGGTAATTCCGCATCCGAATATTTTGATAAGAAGTTGGCAGAATTTTTTTGCGGCAGGGAAAAAGCGGTTATAACGGAAAACGGCGTGCCGGTTAAAGTTAACAGAGTTGTTCCGTTTATATCCGGAATTTTGATGAAAAATATGGAGTGCTGTACAAAAGAAGCTATACGGGATTTGAAAAACAGCAGCGGAGAGATTTTTAAACTATGAAAATATCATCGAAATTAACAGCCTTAAGATATAAATATACTTTTAACACACTTTTCTTTTTAAACAAAAATAATGCAAAAGCACGGCAGTATCAGGAGGAAGGATTAAAACTGCTTGCCGGAAAAGTGGAAAAGCTTCCGGAAAAAGTAGCCTTTAGACCGTATTTTATTACACAGTCAAGCTGTGTAAAAGTTTTTGACAGAATTTATCTTTTTATTTCAAAGGTCAATTTTAAAAAGCCCGCGGCGGAAAAATTTGATGCGTTTTTTCATGAAATCGGTCACTGGCTGCATTTTCAGCAAATGCCGCCGGTGAGTGAGTGCAGAAATATCTGGGAAAGTGTTAATGAAGAAAAGATTAAAAATGATGTTTCCGAATATGCAATCAAGAAAAAAGACGGGCGTGAATTTGTCGCAGAAGTATTTAAAGGGCTCGTAAAAGGTAAAAAATACGATGATTACATCATGAATCTTTATAAGCGTCTTAATGGTCCAAAGGTATTTGAAGAGTAAGATGTCGATAGTGAAGAAGTTATTTGTTTTCGTTGATTCCCATAATGCGCGGGAACTTTCCAATTTCTCTTATTTGTCGTTCAAAATCGTTTATATCAACTGAAATTGCGTCAAAGGTATTATAATGCATAGGAATAATTTCGCTTGCGCCGAGCCATTCTGCCGCTTTAACGGCGTGTTCTATATCCATTGTGTATTTGCCGCCTATAGGAAGCATTGCAATATCAGGTTCATAAACTTCACCAATCATTTTCATTTCAGAGTTCAGCCCTGTGTCTCCGGCATGATAGATAGTTTTACCTTCTATTTCAAGAATATATCCGCAAGGCATGCCGCCATATACCCCGTCAGGAGTAGAACTTGAGTGAAATGCCGGAACGGCAATTCCTCTTCCCCAGCTGTATTCACACCAGGCACCTATTCCTATATCATTGGCTTTTGCACCTTTTGATTTGCAATAATTAGCAAGTTCAAAAACTGCTGTAATAGGAGCACCTGTTTGTTTTGAGATATCTATGGCGTTTCCCAGATGGTCTCCGTGGGCATGGGTGACAAAAATATCATAAATATTTTCCGGTTTGTAATTAGGAACACACACGAGAAACGGGTCAATTAAGATTTTTTTGCCTGTTGTTTCAATTTCAAATGCGCTGTGTCCGAGATATTTTATCTCCATAGTTCTCTCCTTTACATAACTTTAATGCTTTTATTATAAAAAAATCTTAATCATTTGGCAATTTATTAAGCAGCCGGTCTGCTTTATTACTTCCTGATAAGCAGGGTTATGTCGTTAAATACAACAAATATCATCAGAATAATAAGCAGTGAGAAAAATACGGATGATATTGTTTCAATAATTTTTTCATCCAGCGGTCTGCCGATAATTTTTTCCAGAATAAGGAACATAACGTGTCCTCCGTCCAGTGCAGGAATCGGAAGAATATTAAGTATTGCAAGGTTCATGGAGATTAATGCGGCAAGCAGAATTCCGGAAGCTTTTCCGCTTTTTTCAATCATATCACCGCCGATTTTAGTAATTGCAACAACACCGTGCATATCTTTAAGCGGAATATTTCCGGTAAACAACTGTCCCAGAGAGTACATCATCATATATGTGTTATCCCGGAGATAGACACAGCTTTCTTTTACAACAGCTTGTGGAGTTTTTGTCGGAATCATGGTTTGTTGTGAGCCGAGAACTATTCCTATAACACCGTCATTATCGGGATAAATAGGATTAAGATTTATTGTCTTTCCGTCTCTCAATACCGTTAAATTAATAGGATGAACGTCATCAGACAGGGCTTTTGCAACATCGTATATTGTATATTTACCGTCAGATGCGTAAACCTTTTTGCTTTCCAGCACTTTTTTCAAATTATTTAAACCGGTATCAATTTTAATACCTTCTTTTTTAAAGTATTTTGCGCCTTTTAAAGCATACTTATCCATGGTTATTACATCTCTTGAAACTTTTTCCGGAAGTCTTATTGCAATACCTTCAGGTATAATTTCATCTTTAGACAGACCTGGATTAAGGTCTTTTAGTTTTTCATAATTTTCATCTACAGTTTTTTGGGAAGTAATTCCGTTGGCTTTTGCACTGTTTTTAACAATTGTGATGAGTGAATATGCATTATTAATATCGCACCCGTTAGCTTTAATAATCCGGTCTCCTTCTTTTAGACCGGATTGCCAGATACTTGCGGTTTTTGGCGCGTTAATTTCTGTTGCATAAATTTCATAATCTCCGGACGGGAGTTTGCCTGATACAATTGCGACAAGCATTACAAGAACAATTGCACAAATAACGTTTGCAATAACACCTGCTGTAACCACAATCAAGCGCTGCCACACAGGCTTATTAACAAATCTTTCGGGAGAATCCTCGGGAAGTTTGGAGTCTTTTTCATCATCAGGAAAAGATACATAACCGCCGAGTAAAAACGCGTGTACAAGAATTTCAACATCACCGGCTTTTGTTTTATAAAGGGTCGGTCCTATAGGAAGCCCGAAACCGAATTTTTCAACCCTTATGCCAAAAGCTCTTGCTGCAAGAAAGTGACCTGCTTCGTGTACGAGTATCAGTAAACTTAAAAGTAAAATCATTATGATAATTGACATAATTTCTCTCCCGTTTTTGGTTTTTATAATAGCATAAACAAATTGTCCGTGGTATAATTATTAAAGAAAAAAGCAGGAGAAGAAATGACTATCGCAATATATCCGGGCAGTTTTGACCCGATTACCAACGGACACATAGATATTTTAAAAAGCGGCGCTGAAATTTTTGATAAAGTTATTATTGCTGTATCTTATAATGCAAATAAACAGGGATTTTTACCGGTTGATGTGAGAACAAAACTTATAAGAGAATGTACAAAAGATTTTCCGAATATTGAAGTCGATTCTTTTGAAGGGTTAACCGTCGAATACGCGAAAAAGCGCGGTGCAACTGTTCTCCTCAGAGGTCTAAGAACTTCTTTTGACTTTGAATACGAAATGCAATTATCGCAGACAAATAACGCGTTATATAATGAAATAAAAACAGTGTTTTTGATTACAAAGCCTGAATATAACTATATATCTTCTTCCTGTGTCAGGGAAATTTTATTGAACAAAGGTGATATAAAAGGTTTTGTTCCTGATGTTGTGTGTGAATATCTGAAAAACTTGAAATAAGTGAATAAAGGAAGAGGATGACTTTTTAGCCATCCTCCTGTTTTGTGTTGTTTATACACCCGCAGCTTTTTGCAAATGGATAAAGTACGATATAAATATTATCAGAGTCAGTACAATTGTAATTATACAGATGCTTGATTCTTTAATTTTATATTTTTTTACTATTGCAATTATAAAAGGTACGAGTATTATAACAGCAGGTTGAATGCATATTTCTATATATTCAATCAATGAAAATATTAACTCGTTATCCTTGTTTTTTATTGTAAGAATTTGCGGATAATGGTTCAGTATCAAAAAACCGGCAATATTTGCAATAAACCATAGAATGTACAAACCGGCTCCGAGTGAGAATAACAATTTTTTATAATCATCTTTAGTGAGCTTTGTTGTACAAAACGGGCATATTTTTTCGGTTTCATCTATTTCTTTTCTGCAGTAGGGACATAAAATTTTACTCATTATACTGCCCCCGAAATTGCAACTAGAAATATACCAAATACAAGTAACAGAATTAATCCGATAGGAATAAGACTTATTACAAATATGGTTATGCCGATATTTGGACTGTAGTCTTTAAAATATCTTCCCTTGCCGTCTTTAAATTTATTGAAACATATCAGAATGAAATCAATATATGACCAGATTCCGCAGCCGCCGAGTGTAAGGAGTTGAGCGACACCTACAGGAATATTTCCCGTGTAGAACCGATGTACACCGAAACATCCGAGAAACCAGGCAAATAAAAGTGTTGCCAGAAATTCCGGAGGATTATCTACAGGAGTGTTATTTATATTTTGAATCCATTCCCGGCAGCTATAGCAGCGCGTTGCCTCTTCAGGAATTTCTGCGCCGCAATTTGGACATTTTTTTGTATTCATATTATTATATTATCCTTTCAGTGCAGTTGTGATTGCTGATGAGTAAGTCAGAATGCCAAGAACAAAAAGTGCTACCCAGACAAAGAAGAAAACCTTGCCTAATGTTTCACTGTAACCGCCTAAATCTTCACCGTTAGCATCTTGATATTTGTTAAAGCAAATACTGATAAAATCAATCAGTGCCCAGATACCGCAGCCGCCGCCTGTTAAAAGCTGTAAAATGCCGATTCCTATGTAGCCGGTGTAGAATCTGTGAATTCCAAAACCGCCTAAAAAGAATGATAACAATAGTGTTGCAGTGTAGCTTTTGGGTTGTTGCATAATAAACCTCTTTCTTTTCTTGCGCCGAAAATCGGCTCTCTTCCATTAACTGTTTTTATACTTTATTTTTATTTCTCTTATTAA
This sequence comes from Candidatus Gastranaerophilales bacterium, assembly GCA_944324185.1. Lineage (GTDB taxonomy): Bacteria > Cyanobacteriota > Vampirovibrionia > Gastranaerophilales > Gastranaerophilaceae > CAG-196. Next base: position 98,349 of record CALUVI010000001.1, read on the forward strand.
AATTGCAATCCATATATAGATTAATAGCGGAGCAACAATAATTATTCGCGGGTTAAGTTCAAAAGCTTTCTGAAAATTTAATTGAAACAGTTCGCTGAAAGCTCTTGTCATACCGCAGCCCGGGCAGTTGTGTCCGGTTATCAGTTTAAAAATACAAATTGAATGTGTATTATAGTGAACTAAAATTTTTATTCCTGTATAAAAAAGGAATGGCAGTAAAACAATAAAAATAATATTCGGATTAATCTTATTAAAAAATTTGTGCATGCTGCAATCTAAAACGGATATGAATATAAAAACTTTAATTAATATAAACAAAATCGTACATTTGCTTGATTTTGAAAAATCAACATTCTATAATCATTTATCACAAATCAAAGAGAGAGTAGGAGTATAATATATGAAAATATTGTTTGCGTCGGCAGAAGTTGCGCCTTTTTCCAAAGCCGGAGGACTTTCTGATGTTGTGGGCAGTTTACCTAAAGCGTTAGAAAAAGATGCTGAAATTGCAATCTTTACCCCGCTTCACGGATGTATTGATTACAACAGATGGGGATTAAAAGAATTAGAAAACTCTGAAATGTGGATAACTTTCGGCTATTCTCCGCAAAAATTTAAACTCCATATAGCAAAACTCCCCGGAACAAATATAAACGTATTTTTTGTACAAAATGACTGGTATTTTTCCTGCTTTCAGGAAGTTTATCCTAAATGGCTTGATCCCCGCTATGAGCATGAAAGATATATTGCCTTCTCTCTTGCAACGCTAGAATACGCAAAGCAGCTGAATTTTAGAGCGGACATAATTCACTCTAACGACTGGCACACCGCAATGATACCTTTGTATATCAAAGCAAATTACAAGTTTGACGAATTCTGGTCAAAAACAAAAAATGTGTTTGAAATTCATAACCTTGCGTATCAAGGCGTCTGGTTTGAAGATATTTTAGATTTTGCAAATATGAGAAAAGATATTGTCTTTAATGAATGGGGCTGCGAGCACTACGGACGTGTTAACTGGATGAAAGGCGCAATCAATTATGCTGACAGAATTGTTGCGGTTTCTCCTAATTATGCAAGAGAAATTCTGACCGGAGAGTATGGAGAAGGCATGGATTATACCCTCAGAGGGCATACTGATAAGCTTGTAGGAATTGTAAACGGTATTGATTATGATGTTTTTAATCCTAAAACAGATAAATCAATTGTAAAAAATTATGATGTAAATTCTATTGAAAACAAAGAAGAAAACAAGAAGAAAATTCTTGAATATTTTGGGTTAAAATATAATCCTCAAAGACCTCTTATTGCCCTAATTTCAAGACTTGTTGAACAAAAAGGACTTGATTTAATCCGCTCTGTTGAAAATGATTTAAGAAATCTTGAAGCCGATTTTATTTTCCTCGGCTCAGGCGATAAAACGTATGAAAATCTGTTTATCTGGCTTTCCAACAACACTCCGAACATAAGAACTTATGTCGGATACAGAGGAGATTTAGCAAACCGGATTTATGCCGGCTCTGATTTCTTCCTGATGCCTTCAAAATTTGAACCTTGCGGACTTTCGCAATTGATTGCAATGCACTACGGCTCACTTCCAATCGTCCGCGCAACCGGAGGGCTTGAAGATACCGTAATCGGCTACCCGCTCGATAATTCAACCGGCTTCAAATTCTGGGGATATGACGGTCGGGCAATGAAAGACGCTATTCTCACCGCAATGTATGTTTACAAAGACAAATATACGCTTAACGCCATGAGAAAATCTGCTATGGAAGCAGACTTTAGCTGGAGGGAAAGCGCTAAAAAATATTTAAAAATGTACAAATCTCTGGTTTGATTTCTGACTCTAAAAAAGTGCAAGCCTGAAATCCCGATTTCAATATTTTTATCAATTAAAAACCTTTGATGTATAATTATTTTATACAGGAAAAAAGGGATTAATTATATGCTAAAAGGAAATGAAATCAGACAATTATATTTGGATTATTTTAAAGACAAACACCGGCATACAGTTGTAGAGAGTTCAAGCCTTGTGCCTGACAATCCTACCGTATTATTGACAACTGCGGGTATGCTGCAATTTTTGCCGATATTTTTAGGGATTCAAAAATGTCCTTATGAGCCGGCAAGGGCAACTTCCTGCCAGAAATGCGCTAGAGCAGGTGGTAAAGATTCAGATATTGAGAATGTAGGAAGAACACCGAGACACCATACCTTTTTTGAAATGCTAGGTAACTTCTCTTTTGGGGATTATTACAAAAAAGAAGTTATTCCGTGGGCGTGGGAATTTGTAACCGAAGTTTTGAAATTAGATAAAGACAGATTATGGATAACTATTTTTGAAACAGACGACGAAGCGTATGAAATCTGGAGAAGTATAGGTGTTCCGGCTGAGCGTATTAAAAGAAAAGGCAAAAAAGATAATTTCTGGGGACCTCCGGGGGCTTCAGGTTCTTGCGGTCCTTGTTCGGAAATTCACTATGATTTAGGCGAAGAATACAAATGCAATGACCCGCGCGGCTGCGGAATTGATACATGCGAATGCGACAGATGGGTTGAAATTTGGAATCTTGTATTTACGGAGCTTTATCAGGATGAAGAAGGCAATCAGTCACCATTAGAGAAGAAAAATGTTGATACCGGAATGGGACTTGAACGTATTGCAATGGTATGTCAGGGCGTAGCTTCAACATTTGAAACTGATTTATTAAGACCGATTCTGGATAAAGTTTCAGAAATGAGCGGTGTTTTGTATTCTAAAACCCCTCACCCTAACCCTCTCCCACAAGGGGCGAGGGAAGGGAGTGAAAAAACCGACATTTCCCTAAGAATAATAACAGACCACGCAAGATGCGTTACTTTCCTCATCTCTGACGGAGTTATTCCGGGAAATGAAGGCAGAAGTTATGTTTTGAGAATGATTTTAAGACGTGCCCTGAGACACGGAAAAATTCTCGGAATGGAATTACCGTTCTTGTACAAGCTTGTGGATGTAGTTGTTGATAACTATGGCGAAGCTTATCCGGAACTTGTGAAAAACAAAGCTAAAGTTATTGATGTTATCAAAAAAGAGGAAGAAAGATTTGCTAGAACTCTCGATAGAGGGTACAAAATGCTTGAAGAATTTATATCCGAAAAGAAAGATATCGACGGAGAAAGCGCTTTCAAACTCTATGATACATACGGTTTCCCGTTTGAACTCACAAAAGAAATTGCGGCAGAAAACGGGTTAAAAGTTGATGAAGAAGGATTCAAAGCTGCAATGCAGGAACAAAAAGACAGAGCAAAAGCTGCTGCGGAAAAGATTTCCGTAACCGGAGATATTAAATATGCCAAAGTCGAAGAACAGGTTGGCTCAACTGAATTTGTGGGCTATCTTGTTGACTGCTGCGAGGCGAAAATTCTTGCAACAATTGAAGGCGAAGGATATACGGATATTGTGCTTGACAGAACTCCATTCTATGCAGAATGCGGAGGTCAGGTCGGCGACAGCGGATTTATTGTTAATGAAAACCTGAAAGCCGAAGTTCTGACTACATTTAAGGTTAACCACCTTTTTGTACACAGATGCCAGATTGTTAACGGCGAAGTTAATACGGGCGAGTATGTTTTTGCACAGATTGATTCCGCAAGAAGAGCGCAAATCAGGGTTCATCACACCTCAGCCCACCTTTTGCAGGCTGCTTTGATTAAAGTTCTCGGAGACGAAGTTAAGCAGGCAGGCTCTCAGGTTGAAGAAAACAGGATGAGATTTGACTTTACTTTCTCACGGGCTATGACTCCGGAGGAAGTTCAGAAAACAGAAGATATTATGAACAAATGGATAGGCGAAAAACTCCCTGTTCATACCGATGTTATGAATATTGAAGAAGCAAAATTAACCGGAGCAACCGCACTCTTTGGCGAAAAATACGAAGATGTTGTAAGAGTTGTTTCAATAGGAAAAGGCTGTACGCCGGCTGAGTGCAAAACCTGCTCTGAAAACGGAAGCTGCAGCGCAAAAGATTCAGAACTTCCGAAAGGCGAAGTAATTTCGAGAGAATTTTGCGCCGGCACTCATGCTTCAAATACCGGAGATTTAAGACTGGTTAAAATCGTATCAGAAGGCGCAATTGCTGCAGGCACAAGAAGAATTGAGGTTGTTGTTGCAGACTCCGCCCTCAAATATCTGAATGCAAAGTCTGCAGAAATTGATAAGCTTGCATCAAGGTTCAAAGTTCACTTTGACGAAGTTGAAACAAGGGTAGAAAAATTGCTGGAAGAAAACAAAGAGCTTCAAAAATCTCTTGAGCAAACTAAAGCAGAGATGGCAAGAAGTAAATTCTCAACATTTATTTCCAGAGCAGAAGATATTGAAGGCGGTAAACTCTTTGTTTCTAAGATTGAAAACTTTGACTCTGATTCTGTTAAAGCGGGAATTGAACTTTTAGCAAATAAACTCGGCGAAAGCGTTATTGTTCTTGCAAACGAAAGAATGGTTGTATCTAAAGTATCCGATGGTTTTGTAAAACGCGGTATTAACGCCGGTAAAATCGTCGGAGAAATTGCCCGAGCAACCGGAGCGAACGGAGGCGGACGCCCGAACTTTGCTCAGGGCGGAGTTAAAGATGCCTTGAAACTCAATGAAGCTTTGGCAAAAGTTGAAAGCGAATTAAAATAATAAAAAGGCTCCGGTGAACGGAGCTTTTTTATTTATATATTGCCAAGCTGAATTAGCCGGTTTACTGTATTTTCATACTCAACTTTATCCTCTGTTGACTGAATTAAAAACTTATTAATATCATCCATCATGGCAATAGCTTTGTCACAAACAGGGTCTGAGCCTTTAACGTAAGCGCCGATATTAATTAAATCTTCATTTTTTCTGTGTACCGCAAGCAGATTTCTGAGATTTCCCGCGGCAGCGCGGTGTTCTTTTGTTGTAACATCACCCATAACCCTGCTCAGGGATTGAAGAACATCCACTGCCGGATAGTGATTTTTGTGCGCTAAATCTCTTGAAAGTACAATATGCCCGTCAAGAATACTTCTCGCAGTATCGGAAATCGGTTCGTTAAAGTCGTCGCCCTCAACAAGTACCGTATACAATCCTGTAATTGTACCGAATTCGTTTGTACCGGCTCTTTCCATAAGTTTAGGCATAAGTGCAAAAACAGAAGGTGTATATCCTCTTGTAGCAGGCGGTTCGCCGATTGCAAGTCCGACTTCCCTCTGAGCCATTGCTATACGGGTTATACTATCCAGCATAAACAGAACGTCCAAGCCTTTGTCTCTAAAGTATTCCGCAATAGATGTCGCAACAAATGCCGCCTTGATTTTTACAAGAGAAGGCTGCTCGGAAGTCGCTGCTACAACAATAGAACGCTTCATACCCTCAGCGCCCAGAATCTCTTCAATAAATTCTTTAACCTCTCTCCCACGTTCTCCGATTAGCGCAATAACGTTCAAATCCGCGTAAGTGTTTTTTGCCATCATACCGATTGTCGTACTTTTCCCGACGCCTGAACCTGCAAAAATACCCATTCTCTGACCTTTGCCTACTGTCATAAAACCGTCCACTGATTTTATACCCAGAGACAATGGTTCTGATATTCGTTTTCTCTTAAGCGGATTAATTGCCTCCGCTCTTGTTGAACGGTATTCTGTAAATCTTATATCACCCAGAGTGTCAATAGGGTGTCCCAAACCGTCCAGAACCCTTCCGATAAGCTGGTTTCCGACTCCGATTTTCATAGCTTCGCCGGTGTTTACTACAAGCGCTCCGGGGTGAATTCCATCCGGAGACGCCAGAGGCATAAGCAGGATTTTATCTTTCTTAAACCCTACAACCTCAGCCATTGTGGGCTTATCGCTGTAATTGTTATAAATGTAGCACAAATCTCCGATAGAAGATTTAGGTCCGTCAGATTCAATCGTCAGACCGATAATTTCAGTGATTTTACCGATTTCTTTAATCGTCCGGGTTTCTTTTATTATGTCCAGATACTTATTCTTGTTCCATTCCATCGTCTGCACCTGTAAGCATTTTTTCTGCAATTTCCGCTATCTGGACAGAAATCCTTGAATCAAGCCTTGTGTCCGGAGTTTCTATAATTACACCGTCTGCGGATAAGGAGTTATCTTCTAAAACTTTTAATGTCTCCAACTTCGGAATTTCTTCTCTGAAGGTTGAAGCCAAATGGTTGATATTATCTACAAGTGCAGGATTTACAATTATTGTAATATTTTCTTTATCATTAAGCTGCTTAATTGCATCAAGAGTTATGTCATGCAAAACCTTTTCGTCAAAAGTCCTGTGGCAGACTTTATCCGCTATTGCAATGACGAGATCAACAATATCACGCGATGCGGAATCAATTATATTTTTCTTTATATCAAAAGAGCTGGAAGCTAAAGTCTCCAGAGATTTAATCCCGTCGGCAGCATCTTTCTGAAACTTATAAAGACCATCCTGCTCGCCTTTTTTAAATCCCTCTTCATAAGCCTGGTTTTTTATAGCTTCATACTCTTTTTCAGCTTTCTTCTTAGCATTCTCAATAATTGTTTCAGCTTCTGTATTGGCTGCTTGAATAACAACCTGTGACTTGCTTTCAGCATTTGCCATAATCTGTTGTGCTTTTGCATCTGTTTCTTCAATGATTTTCTGAACTTTTGCCTGCTGGCGCGTGACATTAGTCTGCTCAATCGGCAGAACGTAGTTATCACCCATCTGGATTTCCTGAGATTTTATTCTGTTGCTACTCAATTAACTCATCCTCAACGCTGGCACGTGTAATAGTAATTTCTCCGGTTGCTTCAAGATTTCTGATGGAATTAACAATTGCTGTCTGAGCTTCCTGAACTTCTTTGGCTCTTACAGGTCCTAAATATTCCATATCATCAGTAAGCATTTGCCTTGCTCTTTCAGACATGTTCTTGAAGATTTTATCTTTAATTTCGTCTTTCGTTCCCTTAAGTGCAAGTGCAAGCTGTTTTGTATCGATTTCTCTGAGAAGTCTCTGAATAGCTCTGTCATCAAGTATAATAATATCTTCAAATACGAACATAAGATCTCTGACTTCCTGAGCCATTTTCTGATTCTCAATATCAAGCCATTCCATAATATTCTTTTCTGTACCTCTGTCACAGCAGTTAAGAATATTAGCTAAAGATTCAACGCCGCCTGCATTTGAGAAATCCTGAACCAGAAGGGCTGAAAATTTGCGCTCTACAATATCTTCTATTGTAGACAAAATTTCCGGGTTCGTAGGCGTCATATCTGCAATTTTCATCGAAACAACCGCCTGAATATCAGGAGGCAGAAACGCAAGAACCTGCGCCGCAAGTTCCGGTCTTAAGTATGCTAATATTAGCGCTAATAACTGCGGGTTTTCTGACGCAAAAGTGTTTGCAAGTTGTGACGGATCCGCGTCGTTAAGAAAGTAAAACGGGTTGGTGTTGACCATAGAATTAACTTTTTCCAGAAGTTTGGAAGCTTCCGCCTCACCGTAAGTCTGTGCTAAAAGTTGTTTTGCATAGCTTACACCGCCCTGCGCAATATAATTTCTTGCCTGAAAAACAGTCTTAAATTCCATTAAAACTTCATTTAAGTCTTCGTCAGAAATCTTGCCTAAATTCGCAATATCAAGTGTTATTTGCTCAAGTAAATCTTCATCTTTTATATTTTTTAAAATCTCGGAAGCGGTAGTCGGACCCAGTGCAATCAAAAGTGCCGCAACCTTCTGGCTAGGTCGGGTCAGTGTCTTTTTCGCTTCCTCTTTTGCTTTTTTTATTTCTTCTATACCCATTTTTTTTACCTTACTTGTCGGGGGACATCGACAATGCCTCCCTGATTATTTCCCTTCCCCTCGCCCCTTGTGGGAGAGGGAGCAGCCGTTCTTGAGCCGGAAGGCGAAAGTTACGGATGCGGGTGAGGGGTTTCCCCTCGTTCCGGATTGCTTCGGGCTGCTTTGGCTGTTCCCTTGCAATGACGGCAAACTTGCAGGCTTACTTTTCAAAGTGCCGTCATTGCGAGAAAATCTTTGATTTTCGTGGCAATCCATATTTATATTCAATTGTCAAATTTTACATATTTAAATGTAGGTGCTTTACCAAGCTAATACTAACTTCCCTCGGTCGCTAATTTAATCCCTGATAAATGAAGTTATTAACTTTGCCGCATCTTCAGGCGATGCCATTACTGCTTCATTGAGTTCGTTTATATTTTGTTCTTTTTGAGATTTTATCTCCCTTTTATTTAACTCAATTTTTGGCATATCTTCTTCCTGTTCAACCTCTTCAGTACGTTCTGCAACAGGTTCTTCCTGATGTATAATTCGTTCCTGACGTTTTGTCGAAGGCATCTTAGAAATAAAGGTCTTAAGAATATAAAGTGCGAAACAGCCAAGTACGAGCACTACAATTAAAGGTACGACAGAAGATGTTATAAAATAGAACATCTGTTCTTTCTGATATTGCTCTGTAAACGCCTCTTTTGCCTGTTTATCAATTGTTGCACCTTCGAATTGAAGTCCTGATACGGAGATTACATCTCCTCTTGAATAGTCAACGCCGGCTGCGGATAAAATAAGATTTCTCAGCTCTTCTTTTTCAGAGTCGGTTAAAATCTTATTAACGGCAACTGCTATTGACAAACGTTTTATTGTTCCGGGAGCGTACACAACTTGCTTAACTTCTTTAGATACGCTGTAATTTACTGCTGTTTTTTGTTTTGAATAGTTCAGATTTCTCTGATTTACATTATTTGGATTTGGAACATTGTTAGGATTCTCATAAGTTTCAACTTCTGTCTGCGAGCTTGTAACAACACCTTCTCCCTTATCATTAACAGGTATATAGCTTTCGATAGTAGCTTTTGCGGAATTGAAGTCAATGTCTGCATTAACCTGAACTGACACGTTTCCTTTTCCAACGATTTTTTCCAGCACATCTGAAACCTTTTTTGCAGTGTCTTTTTCCAAATTTGATTTGAAGCTCTCCATATCTGTAGAGTTTTTAGATGTTTCGTCAGAAAGACTGTTTCCGTTCTGGTCGGTTATAAATACCTGATCTGCTGTCATTCTCGGAATTGCGTACGCAACGAGATTTTTTATTGCTTTGACCTGAGAACTTTTTATTTTATATCCCGGCTCAATTACCAGTACGACTGAAGCTGTCGGTTTTTCATCATTGTCATCAAAAATTGAACGTTCAGGTTCCGCAAGCTGAACTCTGGCATATTTTACGCCCTGAATTTTTTCAATGGAGCGGGTGAGTTCTCCCTGAAAAATTCTTTGTTTGGTTAATTTGTTTTTAAAATCAGTAGATCCGAGCTGCATATCGTCTAATAATTCAAAACCCGTATCCCCGTCTTTTATTAAATCATTCTCGGCAACGAATACCCGCATATCATCGCGGACATTAGAAGGAACAAGTATTGTTTTGTGATCTTCCGACACTTTATACTGATATCCGTTCTTTTTCATACCCTCAACAATGCTCATCGCATTAACTTCATTGAGGTCTGAATATAATACTACCCAATCCGGCTCCATGGCTTTTGACAGGAAAAATGTCGCAGCGACTATTGTAAGGATGATTAAAGCCAGCATACCCAGTTTCTGGTTGCCATCCAGACCGTTCCATAATTTCTTTACGTCATTAGCCAACAGTGCAAAATAATTATTTTCCATTTACTCCCCGTGCACAATTCTTCAATATAATAATATCCTATAAGAAAAATCTTTTCAACTTGTAAATATTTATGAAGGGGTAAGCAGTAGAACCGGAAATATTTTGTCGGGTATGCAAAACTATGTGCTTACCCGGCTTCCGTAAGAATAAATTAATAATCACATTAAGACAATAGCTCAAAATGATTTTTGTTATACTCTATTATTCCTTCTTTTTGAAGTTTTGACAGTTCAAAGCTCATTGCAGATCTGTCAACGTTTAGATAATCTGCTAAATCCTGCCGGTTGAAATGTATGTCAAAACTATTGGTATGTCTCTTTTGCGCTTCATTGGAAAGATAAGTAAGAAGCTTGTCTCTTATTGTTTTTTGTGAAACATTCTCTATTTTTTGGATTAATTCAATATTCTCTTTGGAAAGTATTTGGAATAAATTATTAATCAAAACCTTGTGTCTTGTGCAGGCATTCTGACACATAGATGTACATTTTTCATAGCTTAACACCAGAACGGTTGTATCTTTTACAGCAATAGCATCAACACTGGATTCTACATCTTTAGAACCGACGAAAGAAAGTGCCAGATTGTCATTTTTACCGAGCCTTGTAATAATAATTCTTCTGCCCCAGTAGGAATCCTTTTCAATATTTACTTCCCCGTCCAGAATCAAATATATGTTAGAAATTAAATCTCCCTGTCTGATAATCCTATCTTCTTTTTCATATCTGCGTATACGGGCATTAAAACATTCAAGAAGCCCCTTGAGCTCTTCTTCTGACATTCCGTGAAAAACCGGAGAATTCTTTATTTGATTGTAATATTTTTCCAAGTTTTCCATAATATTAATAATATTACAAAAATTTGTTTTTTACTATTTATCATATATGATATTATAATAATAAGATACTAGTCAAAAGTACCATATATTAATAATGTTAAAATTAGGGAAAAATTATGAAAAAAGAATTAGAAGTGAAAAATGCTCTTCAGTCAAGAGCAGAGGATATGTATAAAATTTCTAAAGTCTTGCATCAGTATTGTGAACAACATCGATTGTGCGAGGAAATTAATGATGTTTTACCGCTAACCAGAGAGATTTATACGTTAAGTGATAATTTGTTATGTGATTTAAACAATTTTTTGTCAAATGATAATCCGGATAGAAATATAGCTTAATAAGAATAAATTAATTCAAAGCTGTTGACTTCCTGTTGTTCCTACCATAAACTTTAATTATGATTTATCTGGATGCCGGAACAACATATTCAAAAATAATATCTGATGAAAGACTTCATGAAAAGTCGTTTCTTGTCGCGGAAAATGGCGGTAAGCATTATTATATATTGCCATCCGGAATAATAAAATCTGAAAACATTATTCCTGATCGTTCCTGCGGGCACATGTCAAATGCCGATGAGAATGAAATTATTGCACTTGCTCAGGGGGCGAAAAAGAACAAAGAAATATGTTTTGCGGAAGAAGCAACCGTCTTGGATTTAGGAAGCAGAGATGCCAAATGGATAAAGTTTAGAAAAGGAAAATTTCATGATATGGATTGGAATACATCCTGCGCGAGTTCGACCGGCGCTACGGTAGAGATGTTGTTAAAATTTTATGATGTAAGACCGGAGGAGCTTGCTTTTGACAGAGAAAAATTTGCAGTAACGTGCGGGATATTCGGAATGGAAAAAATAATGGATTCAATTTCTTCCGGTGCCAAACCGGCAGAAGCTATATCAAAATTTGTACACGGGATTGCTTTCAATGCTTGGAATTTTTGTAAAAAGCCCGATAAGATATATCTTTCCGGAGGTTTTTGCGAAAATAAATGTTTTGTGGACTCGCTGCGTTATTATTGTGATGTAGAGTTATTAGGAAGATTTGTTCTTTGCGAAGGGTTAATTAAGTAAAGTGTTTAATACTCTCTCCTTTTTTGTTTAATAAATCAGGTAAATCATTCATTAAGTAAAAATGCGGATGAAATTTCACCCGCATTTTTTGATTTATCCGAAAAATCTTCAGGTTCTGATTACTTACCGGCACCTGCTTTTTCGATAATTTCTTTTTCGATATTTGCAGGAACCTGTTCGTATTTCTGGAATTCCATAGAGAAGGTTCCGCGTCCCTGAGTATTAGATCTCAAGTCAGTTGCGTAACCGAACATGTTAGCAAGAGGTACAACCGCTCTTACTATAACGTTTCCGGTATTGCCCTGCGGTTCCTGACCTTCAACACGTCCTCTTCTTCTTGAAATATCACCGATGATTGTACCTGTAAATTCATCAGGAATTTCAATTTCAACCTTCATCATAGGTTCTAATATGCAAGGCTGCGCTTTTTTAGCACCGTCTTTGATTGCCATAGAACCGGCAATCTTGAACGCCATTTCAGAAGAGTCAACTTCGTGGTAAGAACCGTCATAAAGTTCAACCTTAACGTCAATCATAGGATAGCCGGCTAAGATACCGCCTTCAAGAGCTTCTTCCATACCTTTTCTTGCAGGCTCAATGTATTCCTTAGGAATAGCACCGCCGACGATTTTATTTTCAAATACAAATCCTGCATTTTCTTCTGCCGGAGATATTTTGATTTTAACGTGACCGTACTGACCTTTACCGCCTGACTGACGAACGAATTTAGAATCCTGATCAGCAGTTCCTCTGATTGTTTCTCTGTAAGCTACCTGAGGCTTACCGATGTTAGCTTCAACTTTGAATTCTCTGAGCATTCTGTCTACGATAATATCAAGGTGAAGTTCGCCCATACCGGAGATAATTGTCTGACCTGTTTCTGTATCAGATTTAACTCTGAATGACGGATCTTCTTCAGCAAGTTTCTGAAGAGCAATACCCATCTTATCCTGGTCAGCTTTTGTCTTAGGCTCAATAGCAACAGAGATAACCGGTTCAGGGAATGACATTCTCTCCAAGATAATAGGAGCTTTTTCATCACATAACGTATCACCTGTTGTTGTATCCTTCAAGCCAACTGCAGCGCAGATATCGCCTGCATAAACTTCGTTTTCTTCAAGTCTCTGGTCAGCGTACATACGAACCAATCTTGAAATACGTTCTTTTTTGCCGTTAGTTGCATTAAGAACGTAAGAACCGGAGGTAATTACGCCTGAATAAACTCTTAAGAATGTTAAACGACCTACAAACGGGTCAGTCATAACTTTGAATGCAAGAGCTGAGAACGGTTCAGTATCTGAAGAATGTCTTTCTGTTTTTGTTCCGTCTTCTAATTCGCCTTCAATAGCTTTAACATCTACAGGAGAAGGCATTAATTCAACGATTGAATCAAGAAGGAGCTGTACACCTTTGTTTTTGAATGCAGTACCGCAGGTTACAGGTACAATTTTGTTTTCGCATACAGCTTTTCTCAAACCTCTTTTCAATTCATCAACTGTAATTGAAGCAGGGTCTTCAAAATATTTTTCCATCAAGTCATCGTTTTCGCCTGCAATAGCTTCAACGAGTTCGTCTCTGTATTTTTGGGCCATTTCAAGCATATCAGCAGGAACATCTTCTTCTCTGATATCTGTACCCAAATCGTTTGTATAAATTTCAGCCTTCATAGTGAAAAGGTCAATCAAACCTCTGAATTGATCTTCTGCACCGATAGGAAGTCTGATAGGGAACGCATTTGCACCGAGTCTGTTTTTAATCTGATCAACTACTCTGTAGAAATCAGCACCTGTTCTGTCCATTTTGTTGACAAATACCATTCTTGGAACTTCGTATCTGTTAGCCTGTCTCCAAACAGTTTCAGATTGTGATTGAACACCGCCTACTGCACAGAATACAGCAACAACACCGTCTAATACACGGAGTGAACGTTCAACTTCGATTGTAAAGTCAACGTGACCCGGGGTGTCAATAATGTTAATCTGGTGTCCTTTCCATTCAGCAGTAACAGCGGCTGATTGAATAGTGATACCTCTTTCTCTTTCCTGTTCCATAAAGTCGGTTACAGCAGCACCGTCGTGAACTTCACCGAGTTTATGGGTTTTACCTGTATAAAACAGGATACGTTCAGTTGTAGTGGTTTTGCCGGCGTCAATGTGAGCAGCAATACCAATATTTCTGATCTTTTCTAATGGAGTTTTTCTAGCCATTTTCTTAGTTTCCTTTATATT
>CALUVI010000002.1 GCA_944324185.1 Candidatus Gastranaerophilales bacterium
ACATGGTTTACGGCACAAATGGTCAAAAACTTTAATGAATTTACTTTGTTTTTCTAAAATTGTTACATTTCGTAACAAAAATACCTTCCTATTTAGGAAGGTATTTTTTGCTTGTTAATATTTTATTTGTTAGCCTAAACAAGTTCAACAGTGTATTGAGCATTGCGTTCAGCGATTTCAACAAGGCTTTTTGAAACTGCGAGCATTGCAATTTCTGAATCAAGTTTGTTAACGCAAGAACCACAGCCAATTGCGGAAGCTCCGGCAGCAAATGCTAATGATGCTGTTGTAGGGTTGATTCCCGTTGCTGTCATTATTGGAAGATCAATGTTTCTTGAAAGTTCTATTGTATTTGATAAAGTAAGTTCAGCACGTTCAATAAGCCCTCTTACGCCGTTGGATGGAGTTTCGTTTGAGAAATGACCTTCTGTTTGAATAAGATCAACGCCAAGCTTTTCAAGTTCTCTTGCCAGTTCTATCTGTTCTCCAATTTCAAGTTCTCCCGGTATTGTTACACAGAAGAAAACATCTTCTTCAATAAGTTCTTTTGTTTCTCTTGCAAGCTGTAAAACTTGAGCAGCTGTAAAAGATTTTCCTTTTTTGTATAAAGCGTCAAAGTTTCCGAGTTCTACGGCATCAGCACCGAGAATAACGGCATGAGCTAATTTCTGAGGCTCAACGGATGATACAAACAATGGCAGGTCTGTCATGTGTCTGATTTCAGAAACAATATCAGCGTCTGCGCAGATGTCTACAGCAGTAGCTCCTGAATTTGAAGCTGCTGTTACAACTTTCTTTATACTGTTGATGTCAAAATTATCAATGCCTGCAATAATTTTAACTGCTCTTTTTTCTTCCAAAGCTCTTTTAAAACTTTCAATTCTTGACATAATTTTCTCCTTCTGTGTCGATTGTGATAAAAACATCCTGTTTATTATACATTAAAATTTGAAACCTTGCAATATATATACTATAGGCTTTTTGCACGGTAATTGTCTTTAGGATTCTGATTTGTAATCATTTTAATGAAATCAGGAGAGAATATATGTATAAGAAAATGATACTTACAATGTTACTTATGCAGTTATCTTTACCGGTTTTTTCTTTTGGCGGTCTGGGAAAAAGTGCAGTTTCAATTTATGAAGACATAAATCCGGCTATTGTAACTGTAGATTCGCAGCTTTCAGACGGTCTATCCTGCGGAACAGGGTGTATAATTGATAAAAGCGGAGTGATATTAACCAGTGCGCATGTTGTTGATATAGGTAAAGCAGTTGTTGTTACGACTAACAACGGACAGAATTATGATGCAAAAGTTTTAAAAAGACTGGGCGAAAATAAAGATATCGCTCTTTTGAAAATAGATGCAAAAAGAGATTTTAAAACTGTTAAACTGGGAAATTCTGAGAAAGTTAAAGTTGGTGAAAAAGTTCTGGCTATAGGAAATCCGTTTGGATTCAGCGGAACTCTTACCCAGGGGATAGTATCAAGAATTGATTATACAAAAAACAGAATTCAAACAGACGCGGCAATTAATCCCGGCTCCTCGGGCGGTCCTCTTTTGAATACAAGAGGGGAGATTATAGGAATTAATCAGGCTATATATAATCCGGATAATAATATTTCAAATATCGGTATAGGTTTTGCAACACCTATAAATCTTGTAAAAGAGTATTTAAAAGAGCTTGATAACGGGTAAAACAAGTGTAAAAATCTCTCAGTTTACAATTACATTCAAAGCATTATATAATGTAGTATATGAGAGTCTTATTTACAATATTGCTTAGCTTTTTAATATCTGTTGCATCGGCATCAGAATTAACGCTGCGGGATTATGATGAATTTGACATTCCTACAGGGACTCATATTCCTGTAATTTCTCTTCAGGAATTTTCAACGGCATATTGTGAAGAAGGAGACAGGGTAAATTTTGAGGCAACATCAGATATATATCTTTATAATAAAAATGTAATTCCTCAAGGTACGAGACTTTCAGGCTACATTGATAAGAAAAACGAACCTATAATCGGCACGAATGCTGCTATGAGAGTGTTTATAAATAAAATGTACCTTTCTGACGGATATGAAATTCCTGTTAAGGCGTATGTTTATACAAGTAATAATAATATAATAGGGGGGCAGCTTACTCCGCCTGAAAAATACATAAGAATACCCCATTATCAAAGGTGGGCAATGTTCAGAGCAATGGGAACTCTGCAGTGTGTACCCGGCGGGCAGAGGAAGATGGGAGAACACGTAACAATCGCCTCCGGAGCAGATTTAATTATCGTATTGGTAGCCCCGATACATATGACACACACAATTATAAATTGACAAATCGTTCATTAATAATAAAATGTAATAAGGGGAGGGTTCAGGTAATGAAGAATAAATTATTTGCTACATATTTGATTTTATCTTTTTGTTCTATGAGTTCAGTATTTGCAGCATCAAATTATTCATTTGAGCAGGTACAAACCCAGCCCGTATATAACAGTAACTATGTTCAGCAGCCAATGCAATATAGTTCCGGTGAACCATTACACGGAAATGTTGTCATGGTGCCGGCCGGAGCTTCTATGCCTGCAATGCTGACTTCTCCTATATCTTCCGCAACTGCAAGTGTAGGACAAACTGTTACAATGGCTTTAAATTCTGATTTTTATTACAATAATAAACTCATAGCTCCTGTCGGAAGTACGATTACAGGAACGGTAATTGAAGCTTCAAAAGCAAAAAGAGGAAGCATGAACGGAAAGTTAAGTATCAGATTTACACAAATTCTGACTCCTTACGGTACCCAGATTCCGATTTCAGCAGTAATAAAGACTGACGACAATACAGGTGTTTTAATCGGCGGTACCAAA
This sequence comes from Candidatus Gastranaerophilales bacterium, assembly GCA_944324185.1. Taxonomy (GTDB): domain Bacteria; phylum Cyanobacteriota; class Vampirovibrionia; order Gastranaerophilales; family Gastranaerophilaceae; genus CAG-196. The sequence continues at coordinate 2,868 of CALUVI010000002.1, forward strand.
CTTGATGTTACAAAAGAATACGCTAAAGACTTAGCTGCAGGAAGTGCTGCCGGAGCTCTTTCTGGGCTTGTATTCGGAGCACTTGCCGGCGGGGATGTAGGACGCGGCGCTGCATTAGGTACGGCAGTCGGTGCCGGCGGAGGGCTTGTAAAATCTGTATGGGATAAAGGAAACGAAGTTGAAATTCCTGCAAATTCCTGCATTGATTTAATGCTAACCCAGCCGATTACTGTTTCGACCTCCGGTTATAGCTATGAAAATTAGTAAGTAGATTAATTTATTTTATGAAAATATTTATTATTCTAGAAGGGTAATAAAAGAGAGATAAGGAAAGTGTCATTAATAAGTAGAAACAGTTTTATACAGGATGAGGATGAAGAAAAGGATATTGAAGAATATACCTTGCCGTCAATTGTTACGAGTAAACCGGAAGTTATTCCGATTAAGAATTCTCTTGCGATATCTTCCGCAATGCATCCTCTTGTTGTTTTGTTAATCTGGATTATAACTGTAACACTTGCATTAATGGGAATTAATCTGAGTTTGTTTAAGAAGCCCCAGGCTCAGCTTAAAAAAGATATAGAATTTGTTCTTGTTGATAAAGAAGCGCAGCCCAGAGATCCTAATACTAAAAACCGCTCAGATATGAATTCAAGAAGCGGCGGTATAAATGATCCAAAGAGAAAGGTCTCTATGCCTTCACCTGCACCTAAAAAGGCGTCAAAGCCTTCTGCAGCTTCACAAAGAGCGAATAAGATAATAAAACAGCAGCAAAAACAAATAAAAAAACAAGTTCAGCAGCCTGTTAAAAAGTCACAGACTGCACCTGCTGCAAAACAGCCTGCAAAGCAGGCTGCGCAGCCTAAACCATCACCGGCAAAACCGGCACCGCCGACAGCAAGACCTTCTGCAAGACCGGTTTCCAGTCCGGCTCCGGCTGCAAAACCGTCATCTAAGTTTACAGTTCCTGCACCAAAAGGCGCGCCGGTCGGCAAAACCCTTGCGACAGGACCTATCGGCGGAACTTCTGCTCCAACAGGAGTTAAATCAGGAAGCAGTGCAGCGGGCGGCGGAGCAAAAGGCAGTGCTTATGCACCAAGACCGTCACTTTCTCCTTCTGCAGGAAGTAAAGGCAGCCAGCTTTCAAGAGGTTCAAGCGGTTCGGGTAATCTCGGGAATCCGGGCGGCGGCGGAGGTGCTCCGGGAATTGATGCATTAAGAGAACCGGATTTTGGTCCGTATATGAGAGAATTACAGCGCAGAATTAAACTCAACTGGGATCCTCCAAAAGGGAATGAAAGCAAGCGTGTTGTGCTATTATTTAAAATAGCAAAAGATGGCAGATTGTTATCATGCCGTGTACAGAAATCTTCCGGCATGCCGTCAGCCGATCAGGCAGCTTTAAAGGCAGTTGAATTAACAGCGCCGTTCAGACCGCTTCCTGCCGATTTTAAGGGACAAAGTATTGATATACAGTTTACATTTGATTATAACGTATTCAATGCTTCAAGATATTAAAATAGAGTATAAGAGTAAATGAGGTAAATATTATGGAACTATTATTACATTCAATTCAACTGGACTGGCCGGTACTGCTTCCGATATTGATCTGTTCAATATTAACGTTTGCTGTAGCCATTGATAGAGCTGCTTTTTACAACGCAAATAAAAGAAATGTTATAGAATTTATTCCGAGACTTCAAAAAGAATTGTCTAAGAATAATCTTATGGGAGCACAAAATCTTGCGGTTCAATGCGGCGGTATTATAGGAGAAGTTACAGAGGAAGCAGTAAGAATATTTTCAGAGCAAAAGAAAGGTTTTTCAAGATCTTTTGACATAGCTTCCGCCCTTGCTACAAGAAAATTGGAACACCGACTCACAATATTAGGTACAATCGGCGGTGTTGCTCCGTTCTTAGGTTTGTTCGGTACAGTTGTCAGAATCCTTTACACCTTTCAGGATTTGGCATCTCAAGGCAACCAGTCTGCAGCCGTTGCAATGGGTATTGGTTCAGCTTTGATTGCAACTGCTTTCGGTTTAGGCGTTGCTATTGTTGCGGTTGTTTGTTATAACACTTTCCAATCAACTGTCAGAAGATTTGAGGATGATTTCCAGTTAATCAAATTACTATTCTTGAGTTTTGTTGATTCGGAAGATGAAACCAGTATAAAATCGCAATCCGGCAGTGTAGCATTAGGTTAATGTAAATAATAAAGGAACAGGATATGGGTATAAAGACCGGTAAAAAAGCTCTATTTACAGAAATAAATATAACACCGCTTACGGATATTTTTCTGGTGCTCTTAATTATCATGATGGTTGTTGCACCTACATTCCAGTCTGTAGATAATGCTATAACTGTTCCGGAGGTTAACAGCGGAACTTCTATAGAACAGGGAAAGGTTACAGTATCGGTTACTAGTGACGGAAGTGTTTTTGTTGGTGACAGACGTTCATCTATTGCTAATTTGTCGGCTGATTTAGCGGCTCTCAGAGGAGACAACGAGAAGGCAGAAGTTGTTGTAAAAGCCGACGAAAAAGCTAAGAGTTCTATAATAATGGATATAATGGATGCAGCACAGGATGCTCATTATAAAAAACTCATTGTTGCTGGTGAACCTTTAAACAAAAAAGAACAAAAGAAATTAGAGACAAGTCAGAATCCTGTTGTTCCTCAAGCAGCAACAGTGCCTGCGGTACAAAATACTCAATATGATGATTGGAGCGAATAATGCGTGACAGTTTTAATGAAATAAATATAACTCCGCTTACGGATATATTTTTGGTTCTTCTGATTATTATGATGGTAATTGCGCCGTTATTGGATCAGCAGGGCTTGAATCTTGCTGTGCCTGAAATTGTAAACGAGGAACAGATAGTTAAAGATTCTAAAATTATGAATTTTAGTGTAACAGCTGATAATAAATATATATTTAATGATATGGAAATAGCTGCAGCAGATTTAGAAAAGACAGTTGCCCGGAATGCAAAAGATTTTCCTGACGGACTTTTAATACAGGTAGATGATAATGCAGATCACGGTGCTGTGGTAAAATTAATGGATAGTGCAAGAAATGTCGGAGTAACCAGTATTTCTCTGGCAAGATGAGGAAGTAATTGTGTTTGAACCTTTTATTTGGATGTTTAAAACAAAAGATTTTTTTAAAAGATATTTACAGCTTATTATAGTAACACTCAGTTTTATAATTTTTGCTGTGTTATCTTTTCTGATTGGTGCTTATGTGCCGCTGCCAAATCAGGTAAAGGCTGGATTTTTTATCCTTGCCGGAATCCTGCCTGTATTATTGACATTGTTAATTCAAGGATATTTCTGGGAACTAACTGCTAAAATTATTTCAAGAGATGTGGATATCGCTGCTAGTAATATATATTCAGGCAAAGTAAAAAGTATCTTTATAATAGAGCTTCCGGAATTTCAACCTTTTAAATATATGTGGCGCGGATTTGCGTCTGTTATTGCATCAATATTGATGTTTGTTCCTTTTATTCTTCTTGTGATATCTTCTACTTATACACAAATATTTTTCCTGCCGTATGATAATATAGAATTCTATCATCGGTTGTACGCAATAAGTTATAATATCATTTATTTTCTCTTTTTTGCGCTTATTCCTGCTATGTTATGGAATTATGCAAAACAAAATTCTATTGTTGCCGTTTGGAATTTGAATAAAGCGATTTACCTGCTAGAAACTTATCCGTTCAGATATATTTGGAATACAATTCTATTCATATTGTTTTATATACTAAACTATTACTTACTGGCAGGCTTTGCGGTAGTAAATGGTATACAGCAATTTCTTATGAAGATGCAGTCTGTAAATTTATTAAACTCTACAGCAACCTGTATGGGAGTCTTTCTCTTCCTTTTAGTAATTTATATAATATATTTATACAGTTTGCATGTATATGCATATCTTCTGGGAACAATTGCTTCATATACGGAAGGCTAATGTATAAGTTTCAGGCAAAGATCGTCAAAAATGTTAATTGTTCGCATGCCAAGTTTGGCTTCTCGCTTTGCATCTTCTACATATTTAATATGTTTGATAAGTGTTGTATTAGAAGGATTTGCTTTCAATACTTCAAATATATAATTTTGAATACTTTCTAGTATTTCTCCAACTGTATAATTTTTGGTTAAATCATTTAATTTTTGTGAAATGTCAAAAATCTCCTGTCTTTTGAAATTAATGTAGTCAGTAAATATTCCCTCTATGCAATTGTAATTTCTGTCAATTTTATTAAAAGACGGAACAAAAAAGCATTGTGAACGTGAAATTATAGTTGACAGCAAATCTTCAATATATCTTGTAAGAAAAATAAATGTTACCCCGGGCTGAGGCTCTTCAATGATTTTTAATAAAGAATTTGCAGTTTCTGCCTGAAAATTGGTCTGATTAAGACCTGCTGGATTCCCGTCATTATCTCTGTCACAAAAAATAAATACTCTATGAAATTCTGATTCAGAAAGCAGCATTTCTTTTATCATCTGAGACTGCTTTATTGAAATTACTGTTTTTGAATCATCATCCTCTGGCTTATTATCAATTCTTGATATTGTAAGAACGGCAGGATGCGTATTCTCTCGTATCCATCTGCAGTTTAAACAATCGCAATCATCCTTTTTCTCTGCTTTGCAATTAAGTAATCTTGCGATTTCTGTTGCCAGAGTATATTGGGCATTAATATCATTACCATAAAACAATATGCTTTGCGGTAATGCCCTTGTCTTTTCTGTAAGTGCACGGGTAAAATATTCGGTTAGAAACGGATATTTATCTGATAATAGCACACTCAACCTCCGATTCTATATCTAAAACTTCTGCTGATTTAATCTTAAATTCTGTTTCAAACAGATTTTCTTTAAGCTTTACAATATCCGCAATATTTGTGTTTTTGAGCTTTAAAAGAGTTTGTTTAATCCCGTACTCTTTCATTCCGGTAAGTTTTACGAGTTCTTCCGTAGAATGAGTCTTATTGGTTTTTATAATAATCCATTTTCTGAGCATTGTTTGGGTTGCTGATAATATTTCTAACGGATGTTTTTTGTCCAGAAGCTTTTTAAATTCAAGAAGCGCCTTATCCCGCTCTCCCTTCATAATCATTTCTGTAAAAGCAAACAAATCTTCGTTTGATGTGCAGATTTCCTCAACCATTTTTTTTGTTATTTGTGTTTCCGGATAAGCCAGTAATTTCAACTTATCCAGTTCAATATCCAGTTCTCGCAAATTATTACCGAGGCTGTCTATTAGAAGTTCCGCCGCATCAGGATTTACCGTAATCCCCTTTTGCTTTGCCTGAACTTTTATCCAGTGTGCAATTTCAGTGGTCTTAAATGTACTTATGGTCGGGAATTCTTTTTTATTATATTTAGAAACTATCTTGTACAGCCTTCTTCTTGCATCGGGAGATTTCTTTTCATTCCTTGGCAGTTTGAGTACAAAGACAATGTTCAATGTGTCCGGATTGTTTTTGAGAGCATCCTCAATCTCGTCAAGCTCTTTATCATCAAAGACATTCTTATTAGTCAGGAAGTATTCTTCGGAATTTATTATTATAAGCATCTCTCCAAACATCATAGGAGTAGTTCTTAGAGCATTAATAAGTGTATCGAAATCGGGATTGTCCAGAATTTGTAAACTCATGGATTTGAAGTCAGGATTCAGTTTAGAACTCATCTTTTCAAGTTCTAAATCAATATTGTAATCTTCTTCTCCGTAAAAAAAGTACACAGCCATATCTATATTTTACTACAGATATGGCTGTATTAACAGTTTGTTAATTATTTCTCTATGCAGCCTCTTCCGTGCAGACGTATTTAGCGGATTTAGCAACGACACCGTAGCAAACCATAGTTAATCTGTTATTCAACGCAAGCATCGTCCTGAAATTGTTAGCGGACTGATTCATAGCACTCATAATATCGTCTGCGTTAACTCTTGAAACGAGCGCGCTTTCATCGTGGTTATCAACTTTTTCCTGTGCGTACTTTTCAACTAATAATTTGTCAATAAAATCTCTTGCTCCGATTGCCATAATAAATACTCCTATATAATCTTTTTTGTAACACTCAGTTTTATTTAAGCAAAGAAAACTAAGCCATCTGAAAGCTTCGCTGTCGGGCTTTAGTAATCTCTCTCTTAAATATCTTTTATGTATATATAAAGTATTTACTCGTTAAAAAATTGCCTTTTTGAATTCTTTTATGAACTTTTGTAACAATTTTTAGAATTTGTTAAAGTTTAAAAAAAAAATGCCGTTATATAATATATATAATTTAAATAATAATGAGATTTTATATCGAAAGGAGATTTCCATGAGCCTGGGTATTAATCCAAATGATGCGTTAGAACAAGCAAAAGCAAGGCAGGAAGCTGCTCAAAGAGCTAAAGAAAAAGCTGAAGCCGCAAAAAATGCAGCAGCTGCTAAAGATGCAGAGGCTGCGGCTGCAGCGGAAAAAGAAGCCGCCGAAGCCGATGCGGCAGCAGTAAACGCTGAAAAAGAGGCTGCTGATGTTACAGTTGCGCAGGAAAAGGTAAATGCTGCCAATGTTCGTGTTAACACTGCCCAATCTGCATATACAAACGCTTGTTCACAATTAAGCTCTGCACAGAATCAATTGTCAGCCGCAAAGGCGAGCGGAGATGAAAATGCAATAGCTGCGGCAGAATCAGCAGTAGCAAATGCCCAATCGGCTGCAGACAGAGCTTATGCAGAATTACAGGCTGCACAACAGGAAGCAAATAATGCTCAAGCCGAATTGGAAAGAGAAACCCGGGAAGCAACTGATGCTCAGGCAAAAGCTGAAACGGAACGCGCTGAGGCAGAACAGGCACAACAAGCTTCAGAAACTGCAAAGACTGAACTTGCGGACGCTGAGACTGCTTTAACTGCTGCCAATCAGGAACTTGAAGCTGCTAATGCCGCTTTACAGGAAGCTGAAGAAGCAGCTGCCGCTGCAGAGACTGAAGAGACATCTGAAACTGACGAAACTCAAGAAACTGATGAAACAGAAGGGGTGCAGGAATCAGAGCATCTGTCTCAGGAAGAAATTGACAGATTGGTTCAGGAAGAAGGATATACTTATATTACTTCTAAGGAACAATTCCTGGAAATCTTCCAGAATGGAGGAATTGACTTAAACGGTAACTATATTTTAGGATGTGATATCGATTTAAGTGATGTTGAAAACTGGGATCCTGTTGGTGATGAGGATAATCCATTCACAGGTGTATTTAACGGAAACGGATATTCAATCGACAATTTGACAATAACTGTTGATGATGCAAATGCTGAAAATGTCGGTTTCTTCGGTGTAACTGAAAATGCGACAATTACAAATGTTGATTTTACTAATGCATCTGTTATAACTCCTGATGATTTTATTAACGGTTCATCTGCAGTAGGTATTGTTGCTGGTACCGCTAGAGGTACCACTTTCGATAACATTACTGTATCAGGTGACGTTACCGGTTATGAAAGTGTCGGCGGTTTAGTTGGCGTTATTAATGATAATTCTTATTTTGATGAGAATGGTAATAAAGTAGAAGTCGGCAATAGTTCAATATCAAATGTTCATACCGCAGTAAACGCTAATGGTAAATACTTTGTCGGCGGCTTAGCAGGATATGTTGCTGATACATCTACTAATGAAGGTGTAGCAACAAGAGATTTGAAAATTTCCAATTGCAGCACAAGCGGTGAAATTGTATTTGAAGAGGAAGCTGCAGGCGGTTTAATCGGTGAAGCTGGTAAGACAATTATTACTATTACAAATTGCGAAAGTAATGTAAATATAACCTGGGATAATGCTGAAAACGACGGCGATTTATCATTCCTTATGGAAACAGGAAGAGCCGGCGGATTCATAGGATGTGCAAACGGTACTTATATAGCAATTTGTAACTCTGAATACAAAGGTAATCTGGATGTTGACGGCGATTTTAAAGGCGAATGGTACGGATGGTACATGAATGATGCTCACGTTACTATTTATGAACTTCCGGGCGGATTACCTGTTGATGATATTTTGAATATTGACGGTATTGATGCACTGACTCCGGTAACGGATCCGCAAACAGGTATTTCTCATTATGAAGTAACCGTAAGTACTCTAACGGGCTTAGATAAAATGGTTACTATGATTCAGGAAAACCCTGCACTTGCAGATATGATAACCTTCAATGTAAACTTCGACTTTGAAGCAATGGATGGTATGTATGATCCGTCAATTTATGAACAATACGGTATTGTACAGCATTTATATGAAGATGAAGAAGGAAATGTCCATAACGATGTTTATATTGATAATGAAATAGATCTTGAAACAACCTTCCATCAAGGTGAAATGAGTGAATTACCGCCTTGTGAAGTCCAACAGTGTGATGGAATAATTCTTGAAGAAACAATGGTTTCAGGCTTGTACAAAGATCCTGATGGTAATTATGTTGTTATAACTGATGAAGGACTTAAAAATGTTGATATGGAATTCCATTATGACAACCAGATTACTGATGTTACAAAACGTTTGGAATCCGATGAAGTAAGATATCGTGAATATATTACCTCAATGGTTCAGTATTATCAGAATAAAATGTATGATGCACTGAAAGCCTTGTTTAATATTGGTGAAGACGAACAATTACCGGTAATAAATAAAGCTGAATACAAGAAACTGCAGAAGATGCAGGAAGCAGGCATGGAATTGACCGATGAACAGAAACTTGCGATGGCTGTTTATGAAGTTGATTATACAGTAATGAATATGGTTTCTGATACAACTCACAACTATGGCTGCGGTATGGGCGGAAATGCTTCATTCCTTGATGAATCAAAAGCTATTCAAATGTACGATGATGCAGGCAGACCACTGTTTACAACTTTAAATGGCGATCAACTCCGTCAGAGAATGGATGCTGAAGGTAATCTTATGACAGATGATGAAGGTAATCCGATCTATGAAAACCTTGATGGCAGTGATTATACGGGACTGGCAGAAGTGTTTGCACAACGCGGTTATCCTGTAACAGATGAAAACGGAAACTTCCTGTTCACTGATAAAGACGGTAATACTGTTACAAAATCAGTTGATGAAGAAGGAAACACTGTTTATACAAATGCTGACGGTTCTGTATTTGAAGGAACGGAAGAAGATTTAAAACAGCAGTTGACACCTTATGATAATTCTTCTGAATATTCAGATCTTGAAAACGATATGAAAGACTTGTTAAGCGATGTCGAAAACGGTAATTATCCGCTTGGCAGAACTTCAACACCAAATGAAGAAGGAACCGGCTCTGCAGCTGATGGTGAACAGACAGAAACTCCGGCTGAAGGCGCTGCGGCAGCACCTCAAGGAGCACCGGCTGCAGAAGCTGAAACTCCAACCCCGGAAGAAATAGAAGACGAAATCTTATAAGCATAATGCCCTCCCTGTTAAGGGAGGGCATTTGTAACATAATATTACAAATTAGTGTATTTTGTATGTAAATGCTATATAATATAAATATAGGTGTATATGTATATCGTTAAGAATTTAAAGGACTATAATTTGTCCCACAAGCAAAGGATTTTTGCCGGCTACTTGAAGGATAATGTTGATTCGTTTGTTTGTTACGAAAGGGTGACAAACAGAAGCGCCATGCGTAAATATTTTGCACCGGATAATGATTTTATAATTTACAGCACTGCAATTGCCGAACCAGCAGAATTGCTTGCAAGAGCTATGTAGGTTGATGGATTTGGATATTTTTGATATTCTCTAAATATTGGAGAATTTTATGAAGAAATTATTTGCAATTATTTTCATGTTTTTCTGTATAAATGTTGTTTATGCAGATGGAAACAGTGGCTATATAACGTACAACGGCAATAAATATTTTCTTATGTACAGCTCCAAAAGCAGTGAGCATAACGGGTATTACAACCAGTATTTTAAATCCGGTGAAGATTTTGACTCCTGGACTGAAATGATTGCAATTCAGCATTTTCCTAATATTTATTCACCGATTGATTTAGCGCATACATTCAGGGATTATTTGGAACAGTATCATTGTCCGAGTTCTTTATCTGTTTATGATGACAGAAATACAGGAGTTCTTGACTTTATACTTATTGACAATAAAGAACAAAAATTACCTATAACTTTGGAATTCAATATATTTAAGTATGTAAAATCCCCGGACTGCGGGAGTTTGTCAATGCAGTATGCTAAAAAATACAGTGTAGCGAATGTTGAGCAGGTTGATAGCGTAAAGAAAAAGTTTGAAAAATTCAGACCAAAAGCTCTGAATGAAATTATGGACACTGCGATTCCGCAGGTAGTAAATAAAGATATTGGCGAAATAAATCTTAATGATTTGCCATGACTTATGCAGTTTTGATAGTATAAATCTGGTGTATAGTCATTTTAAGGAAAAGATAAATGAAATTTTTAAATATCAGAAAAGTGGGAGCATTTTTTGCGGCTTTATTGCTGACACTTTTGCCGTCACAGGCTGCAATGACATTTCCTAATATCAATATTGGTCTACAGACCGCTAATACCCCGCAGGATTTTACAAACGGGCTGCAAATACTTATCTGGTTGACAATTCTGACGCTGGCGCCAAGTATACTTATTATGACAACATCTTTTATAAGACTGGTTGTTGTTTTATCACTCACAAGACAGGCGCTCGGTGCCGGTACATTGCCGCCAAATCAGGTCATAACAAGTTTAGCGCTAATCTTGACTTTCTTTATTATGGCGCCTACGTTTAACGAAATTAACCAGAATGCCCTGCAGCCTTATATGCAGAATCAAATAACCCAGCAGGTTGCGCTTGACAGAGGTATAGTTCCGGTAAGAAACTTTATGTTTAAGCAGACGCACGAAAAAGAGCTTGCTTTGTTTGTAAGAATGGCAAAAATTGAGAAGCCTAAGAATAAGGATGACGTACCTACTTATGTTCTGCTTCCTGCATTTATTATGAGTGAACTTAAGACAGCGTTTACAATAGGTTTTGTAGTTTATCTGCCGTTCCTTGTAATTGATATTGTGGTCTCCTCGGTTCTGGTATCAATGGGTATGATGTTTTTACCGCCGACCATGATAGCACTGCCGTTTAAGCTTATAATGTTTGTTATGGTGGACGGATGGTATCTGGTTGTAAAATCTCTGGTAGAAAGTTTTGTAAGGTGAGGATTGGTTATAAATGAATCAGGATGTTGTAATTACTCTTTTACAGAAAATGTTTATATTAACACTGGAAATATCTGTTCCAATATTGCTTATCGGGGTAATTTTGGGCTTGATAGTGAGTATTTTCCAGACAGTTACTCAAATTCAGGAATCAACACTTACATTTGTTCCTAAAATTGTAGGCTGTGTAATTCTGCTTATATTTTTAATGCCATGGATATTCAGTATTTTTATAACAACGGTTAATGAATTTATGGATGCAATACCCCAGCTAATCGGAGCTGGATAGGAAAGAAATCCCGCATCTGTTCAAGGTTCAAAAAAGTTTCTCGTTTGTTAGGAAGTGGGCGCGGGTTAGGACAGGAGAGCAATGTTTAATCTGGATGTATTATTTTCAGTATCAAATATAATTATCTTTATGGCAATTTTAACAAGATTGTCAGGGCTTTTTATGTCGGCTCCTATATTTTCTACATATCCTATTCCCATGCAGGTCAAAATATGGCTTGCTGCATTAATTGCGTTTATTCTGTTTCCGATTGTTCAATATAATACGACTTTTGCTGTCCCAAATTCGGTACCAGCGTTAACTTTAATTCTATTAAAAGAATTTTTTATCGGGTTTGCAATGGGATTTTGCGCAAACATTTTGTTTGTAGGTATAGAGCTTGGAGTTAATATGTTTGCAATACAGATGGGCTTATCTGCCGATCAGGCGCTTAACCCGACATCAGGCGGTCAGTCTCCTGTTATTACGCAGGCTTATACATATCTTGCATGTATGCTTTTTATTGCACTAGGTGCTCATCAATGGTTATTTTCCGCAATTTATAACAGCTTCAAGACGCTTCCTATTGGCTATACGTTTCTATTTACTCCTGAACTCGTCGGGCATATTGTTACTGTAACAGGACAAATGTTCAGTATAGGATTAAGTATTTCTCTCCCGATTTTCGGGATATTATTTATAACCGATGTCCTTTTGGGTTTTACATCAAAAATGATGCCTCAGATGAACATTTTTATGGTTTCTCTGCCGTTGAAAATTTATTTAGGCTTACTCTTATCGCTTTTATTCATGCGTCCTATGGCAGAATATATTACTGTGTTAATAGAAAGATTTATGGAACATATTGCTCTTATATTTTAGCCTTTAATAATTAATATTGAAGCATAAACCAGATTAACTATGATTGTAAGTAATATAAGAAATTTAAGTATTTTATCTTGTTTCTTAGTAAAAACAATACGATTTTGCTGAATAACAGCAGCAAGTATAAGCCAGAGCGGAATAAAATATCTCCCCTGTGCGCCTATTATTACGTTATTCTCAAGCGGCGAAAATGTAAAGTAATAAAGAAACAGAGTTAACATTACAAAAGTAGAAATAATACAGAAAGCTGTAATTCTTTCAGTAAGTTTACTCCTGTTATTTTCTAAAATTACCGCCAGTAAATAGCAAAATGTGAGGCTGAATATTGAGGTGTCTGCCGGTTCAATTTCAAGCCAGCCGAGTCTGAAGATGCTTGATTGAATATAAAAAGCGGTTTTGTGTATAAGTGTATTTATAAATAGTTTTACTGCATAAACAGGACTGCTAAACATCAGTATTTTTCTCTCTTCAGGCGAAACTCCATTTGCAGTCAAAATATAAGAGTTAGAAGTTAAAATGCTCTGTAATGCGATTACGGAAAGAATTATTGCAGGAACTATTATAAATTTATTCTTGAATTTTTCTTTCGGAATCATCAGAGAAAGAAAAGTAAGCAGAAATAAGCCTTTTGTAAGGGCAGAAAGCAAGGATAGGAAAATATAAAAACACAATTCTTTCCTGTTTATTGTTTTATTTTCTCCGTAAACCAGATAGAAGGTATATGCAATATAAAAAAACGCAAATCCGAGATTTATACTGTCTGCGGAAAGCGACATTCCTTCGTAAACGGTCATCGGGAATAATGCACAGATGAGAAATGCCCATTTGAAGCGCGGTACAATTTTTATTGCAAAAAAAGTTATTATAAGCCAGGAAATGAAATTAAAAATTCTTCCGGTGTAAAACTGTATATAAGTATTTGAGGTCAATAAAGAAGTAATTTTTATGCCGGCAGCCGACGGTAGATAAAGTAAAAACGAATAGCCGGTATTATTGTGGGTATAGTTTAAGTCCTTGAATTCAAAAAGCTCTGTATAATGTGGAATATTTTTAAATTCCTGAAAATTAGAGCAGTTTTCTTTTACCAGATTTTTATTCGGAAAAAAATCTTTTGTAATATCTCCGTCTTTATTGTTATGAAGAACAAAATTAGAAACTTCGCAAGCTCTTAAAAGATGCATATTTTCATCAGGAACCTGAAAAATCGGTGTGATTATCAAAAAAGTAAGTCCGAACAAAAGTCCTAAAAATAGGAATATGTATTCAGGTTTAAATTTAAATAACAAAGATTTTTCCATATATAGATTATTGGTTAAAAGAGATTGTAAGTAAATATTATGTAAAGTTAAATGTTAAATGGTATAATATAAACTATGGGAAATGATGCAGCAGAAAGAACGGAAGAAGCGACCACCCGACGGCGAACCAAGGAAAGGGAACGCGGAAATGTTTCTAAAAGCAGAGATTTAGACGCGGCACTTGTTATGGTTGCCGGAATTGCTCTATTGGGCGTTTTTGCCGGAAGTATGTATAACAATATTACAGGTATGATGAGGGAAACCTTTTCACACCTTGATTATGCCGAGTTGGACATCTCAAATATTATGGGGCTTCTTTTACCGTACTTCAAATATCTGGCAATTATTGTATTACCGTTTTTTGTGCTGCTTGTAATTGCGGCTGTTGTAATTATAAGATTTGATGTCGGACATGTTTTCGCTCTGGAAAAAGCAAAATTTAATCTTGAAAATTTATCACCTCAGAGAATGTTTCAGAATGCAAAAAGATTGTTGAATCCTTTTGAGCCGCGTTCAATGGTTGAATTTGCCAAATCTATTATAAAAATAGTTGTTGTTGCTGTCTGCGGTTATTCGGCAATTAATAGCAGAAAAGGAGACCTCTTGGGGCTTGTAGGTCTTGAGATTCCTATTGCATTAAATATAATTATATCTATATTAATCAATATGATTGTCAATATGTGTCTTGCAATGCTGGTTCTCGGGTATCTTGATAAAAAATATCAGAATTATGAATATGAAAAATCTATCAAGATGACGAAACAGGAAATTAAGGATGAATATAAAGACACCGAAGGGGATCCAAAGGTTAAGGCAAGGATAAAATCTATTCAGATGCAGATGGCGCGGCAGAGGATGATGTCCGCTGTTCCGGGAGCAGATGTTGTTGTAACAAACCCGACACATTATGCTGTAGCTATTAAGTATGATAAGACAAAGGCTCCGGCGCCGATGGTAGTAGCAAAAGGTGTAGATTATCTGGCATTCCAGATAAGAGAAATTGCAAAAGAGAACAATGTTCCGATAGTAGAAAACCGTCCGGTTGCCCGTGCTTTATATAATACTGTACCAATTGACGGAGTTATTCCTTCCGATATGTATGTTGCTGTCGCTGAAATTCTTGCTTATGTTTTCAGGCAAAAGAATGGTGAAATCTAGTCAAATATTAGGCTTTATCTGAAAATATGAGGATATGTGTCTGCTAAATATTCTGCAAAAACATTACTGCAGCGTTCTTGTGCATATATCAAAGCTTCTTTTATATGCTTGTTATTTAATATCAGAGGAGATGATAGGTATTTATCCAGCAGAGGAAGTTTGGTTTCGTCTTCACTGCGGATAATCTTAATAAGCTCACTTGCATCAAAGTGTATGTAATTTACAAGGTTTTTGAAATTTTTATCATTTATGTTTTTGTACACATACTCAAGCTCCGGTGAATATTTTATATCTCGATCTTTTATAACATCAAGAAGTTCATAGTTTTCGGCATTCATAATTTTTTCTATTACTGAAATATCAAAGCGGTCTTTTTTGTTATAATCTATATACGGAAGTTGTTTTAGTAAATCAATCATCTTATTGTATTTTTCTCTGTTTTCTTCTGTCGGAACAATGTTTGCAATTGAATTTACTATATCATCGTTAAAATTAATTATGCTTCCATATGAGCTTTTAACTGCCGGACTGTCGAGAAACTCTGTTATTTCATCAATATCGCAGTAATTATTTAATTTAGGAGTTTTTAAAAGCGGACCGAATATTTTTCGAACAAGTTCCGAT
This sequence comes from Candidatus Gastranaerophilales bacterium, assembly GCA_944324185.1. Lineage (GTDB taxonomy): Bacteria > Cyanobacteriota > Vampirovibrionia > Gastranaerophilales > Gastranaerophilaceae > CAG-196. The sequence continues at coordinate 18,309 of CALUVI010000002.1, forward strand.
TTTATGCTTTCGTCAGAGTAAGCCATTCTGAATTCATTTTTTATAGGCTGAGTATAAAATACATTATGCATGCCGGAATACTGTTTTTTATCAAGCGTGTCTTTTAAGGTATTTATATAATTTTCCAATTCCGCACTAAATTTATTATTTTCAAGCTTTTCAGCATTATCGGCAACAAAACTGTATAAGAAGTATAGAATCTCATCTGCAAGAGCATATTTTGCTTCCGGTCTTACATTCTTGCTATTTAGTGAAGCCATTATATCAGGAAGTGCTGATAGGTCAAAGTTTTCCAGATTATGCGTCAGAATGGGCATACCGTTGGCATTGTCTCTTACGTAGAGATTTAAAAGGTATTCTTGCATATCATTATCAATAAAGGTTTTTCTTATTGCTTCTGCTTCTTTTTTTGAAGCTTGCCATAAAGGTGGATTTGAGTTATATTGCTCAAGAATAAATTCTTCTAACTCTTTGTGAGTAAGCTTTGAATGTTTTGTACTGTTACCGGTAGTGGCTTCACTAGAAAATTCTCCAGAGATATTTTCTTTTGAAGACGAATTTGTAACCTGTTTTTCATCCAGTTTTTCATCTGTTCTGTTTATACCATCAGCATTATCATAGGTAAAGTAATTCTTCATGGCAAATCCGGCTGTTATTCCGCTGATTATTGAAGAGCTGTTTTGTATAATTTTTCCTATTTTTTTAGTGTCACCTTTGGAGCCAAAATTAGGTAAAATGTGGGTTTTGATACTTTTATTCCGATTATTGTTTATATTGAATTGCGTAACGGATGTAATTTTCATCAATTTCTCCTTTCCAGAGTAACTTTATTGTTTTGTATTAAAGGTGAGGATAAGTGCCGCTCCAGCTCCGGAGATTTTTTACGTAACAATTTTCGTAATTCCTCTATGTCAAACTCTACATTATCGATTGCTTCCTTAAACTTTTCATCCTGAATGTTTTCATAAACATAATCTAATTCAGGTAAATATTGTATATTATGTTCTTTGACAACATTTAAAAGTTCAAGGTTCTCAGAGTTCATTATTTTTTCTATTATTGAAATTCCGTATTTATCTTTTTGATTGTAATTAATATCAGGTAGATTTTTCAATAATTCAAGCATTTCATTATATTTATTGCTGTCGACATCTGTAGGAAGAATATCTGGTATTGAATTTAAAATATTGTCATAATAGTTTAAAACTCTGCCCTTTGATTCAATAACATCATCCGATTTAAGACAGCTTATAATACTATCAATATTGCGGTATTCCATGTTTTCCGGAAATTGATATATTTTGCCAAATATTTTTTTTACAATATCTGCTTTAATATTACCTTCAGGTGTAATCTTTTTGAGTATTAAGTATTTGTATACAGATTGTTTCTGGTTAATAAGATGGTCGCTGCAAGGGCGCGTATTCGGTTTTAATGCCAAATATTCATCAATATTTTGTCTCAAAATGTCAGCATAATTTCCAAGTTCTTCTGTAAATTTGTCATTTTGTAATTTATATCTGTTGTTGTAAATGTAATCATAAATTATACAAAGTACCGTATCTGAAAAAATATATTTGTCTTTTTCATTCAGTACGCCGCTATTTATAATGTCAATAATATCCGGCATTGCAGATAAATCTCTGTTTTCAAGGTTATTTTCCAAAACATTGCTTATCCTTGGCTCGTTGTTATCTCTAAGGTACAAATCAAGAACATATCCTGGTTTGCCATTATCTTTGAACACTTTTCTTATAATCTTTGCTTCATCAGGTGTTGCATTCCATACTGGAGGATTTACCGAACGATAGGGAATAAAATATTGTTCATCAAGAAATCTTTCAAAATTTCTTGCATTCATCTTGTAATTTGTATCGTTTTTATCTGCAATAAAAACATCAGACCTGTTAAGCACCAGTGTATTTTCAAATGTAGATTTTACAAGATCAGATTTAATATTTTTATCTGCTAAATTCCTCTTGTAATACTTTGTCATAAGCATAAGTTCATTATCGGATACACTCTCATTAATGCTGTCTTTTACATCTTCAAACGCAGCATTTTTCTTTTCTTTTACATATTCAATTATCTGTCCGAGTTCATCCGTAAACTCATCATTTTCAAGTTTTTCGGCATTCACGTATAAAAAGCGGTAAATTACCTGCAGCATGTCATCATAGTGACCGAACTTGAATTTTTTATTTTTTTCACTTTCACATCCGACAAGTATATCAGGTACTGCTGATAAGTCCTTATTCTCAAGGTCATTGAACAGTCTTCCGTCACGGAGACCCAGATACAAAACCGGAATTTCAGAGGCTTTATCGTTGGAAATAAAAGTCTCACGAATCTTTTGAGCTTCTTCTTTTGAAGCATAATAAATACGCGGAAAATGAACCGGTGACCAGGCTTGCTGCTCTAAAAAAGCACTTAGTTTTTTATCGTCCATCTTCAAGGTTTCATTAACCTGACTTGCGGCGGATGCAATGCTTGCAGCAGTTAGAACTGCTAATTTTTTGCTTTTATTAAGACCTCGAAAGCTGCTGTAATTTTTTCTGATTCCCGTATTATAAGGGTTTGCAGATAATATTTTCACAATAACCTCTTTATTGTTGTTATATTTTTTATTAAGTACTGTAAATATATTTTTTGATAGTTCAAAATAAATTGTTAAAAAAAATTTACATAAAATCTGAATTTTGATATTTCAATAAGTGGTGATAAAATGTTAATTGGAGAGGATTGCCTGATAAAGGCTAAAGAATAATGGAACTGGGCAAATTATCAAAACTTTTAAGCAATAACGATATCGTCCTTGCCATAGGCTTGGTCGTAATTGTGTGCATGATGGTAATTCCTCTTCCCGCTCCGCTACTGGATTTACTGCTTACAATAAATATCTCGCTTGCGGTAGTAATACTTTTAGTATGTTTATATACACAGGAACCCCTTGATTATTCATCCTTTCCAACAGTGTTACTTATTGCAACTCTTTTCCGTCTGGGGTTGAACGTGAGTTCTACTCGTCTGATTCTTCTCTATGGCGAGGCGGGAAATGTTATTAATTCCTTCGGTGAATTTGTAGTCGGAGGTAATTATGTTGTAGGTGCGGTAATCTTCTGTATCCTTGTATTAATAAATTTTATGGTTATTACAGGCGGTGCAACCCGTGTTGCAGAAGTTTCTGCTAGATTTACATTAGATAAGATGCCGGGTAAACAATTGAGTATTGATGCTGATTTAAACTCCGGACTCATTAATGAAGATCAGGCTAAAGAAAGGCGCCGGAAGTTAGAGCGTGAAACTGATTTCTACGGTACAATGGACGGTGCTTCTAAGTTCGTAAAAGGTGATGCGACTGCCGGTATTGTAATTACTGTTATAAATATTGTCGGCGGCTTGATAATAGGTGTTATCCAGCTTCATATGGATATTCAAACCGCACTTTCGACTTACACAATATTAACCGTAGGTGACGGTCTTGTATCACAGGTTCCGGCTCTTTTAATTTCTACCGCTACAGGTTTGATTGTATCAAGAGCAACCGGTAAAGATGAATCACTCTCAGAAGATATTAAAAATGAAATGTTCTCAGACCCTAGAGTGCTTGGCGTTGTATCAGGCTTAATAGGATTTATGGGTATAGTTCCGGGCATGCCGACAATACCGTTTATTTCAATTGCGGCAATTACAGGGGCTTTTGCTTACTTTAAAATGAAGGCAAAGAAAGAACAGAAAGCTACAGAACAGGCTCAGCAGCTTGAACAGGCACAACAGGAAAAACTCGGGAAAAAAGAAAAAAGAGCAAAAGCGACAAGAGAAAGTGTCATGGAGCTTTTGAATGTTGATACTATTGAAATTGAAGTAGGTTACAGGCTTGTACAGCTTCTTAACATTGAAATGGGAGGAGATTTGCTGGAACGTATTGCTCAAATTAGGCGCCAGATGGCTCTGGATTTAGGTATAATTCTCCCTTCCATACGTGTAAGAGACAATTTACAGCTTTCTCCGAATTCCTACCAGATAAAACTAAAAGGCGTTGCGCTTGAATCAGGTGATGTTTATCCGGAGAGATATCTGGCTATGTGTGCAGGAGATCCTGTCGGGAACCTTGCAATAAACGGTATTCACGCAATTGAGCCGGCGTTTGGACTTCCTGCTTTGTGGATTGAGCCTAAGGATAAGGATATGGCAGAAATGTCCGGATATACTGTTGTGTCGGCTTCTGCAGTTATTTCTACACATATAACGGAAGTTATCAAAAAATGTGCTTCTGAAATTCTTTCCAGATTTGATGTTCAGCAGCTTATTGATAATCTTAAAAAAGAGGTTTCGGAAGATTATGTTAACGACATGATGAAAGATATTACAGTAGGCGATGTTCAAGTCGTTATGCAGAATCTTTTGAAAGAGGGGGTTGCTGTTCGAGACTTGAAAACAATATTAGAGACTATAAGTCTGCAGGCTAAAATCAACAAGAATCCGAACTTCTTAACGGAACATGTTCGTCAGGCGCTTTCAAGAAATATTTGCAAACAGAATCTTGCAGATACGGGCGAACTTTATGTTATCACTCTTGCTCCGGATGTTGAAAATACAATTGCAAAAGGCGCAAGTCCTGACGGCATGAGTGTAACTTTAGATCCTTCATTTACTAAAAATATGTTTGACAAGATGAACCTTGAGCTGGAAAAAGCAATTACAGCAACTGGAAATCAGCCTGTAATTCTTTGTTCTTCTCCAATAAGGCTTTTATTCAGAAAACTTGTAGAAAGAACATATCCTCAGATTTCAATTATGTCATATAATGAAATAAGTCCGAATGTAAAAGTGCGTTCGGTTGGAATGGTTAAAACTTAATTAAATATATAGAAAGGGTAAGTATGAGAGAACTGATTAAGGATAATCAAATAGTAACAATAGTTCCGCAGGATTTTAAGAAAACAAATAAGGGGAAAGTCTTAGAAGTTTCTTCTGATGGTTTCAGAATGGAGTTAAAATTCAAACCCGAAGGCTTGATGATTAACCATATTTGCGACTTTTATTCGTTTACTGATAACGGTTATCTTTATTTTGAATCTTATATTCAGAATCTTGAAAATAACGTTATAACAATAGCAAACCCTGTTAAACACCGCTTCTTGCAGAGACGTAAATTCACACGTATTAAGTTTATTGAAGATTTGACTTTAACCTGCGGCGAGGTTTCGCATAAAGTCCGTACGCTTGACCTTTCAGCGGGCGGTATGAAACTCAGAACAGAAGAAAATATTGATATGGATAAGGATTATGATGTATCAATAAAATTAAGTGATGAGCAGGTTATTAATTGCAAATACCAGCTTATAAGGGTTGAAAAAGGCGACAGTGGGTTGTATACAATATCAGGACGCTTTATCTGCTTGAGCAATATTGATAAGATGACGCTTGTTCAATTCTGTATGAAAAAAGATATGGAAAACCTTAATAAATCAAGCAATGAAGAGTAGTATAGAACAAATATAATATGGGTTATACAGAAAATATAAGATTATTATTTATCGTTTTGACGATGCTTGTAATAGGTACCGTAAGTATTATAAGAGTCGGTACTATTGATATGCATGCAATTTTAACAACTGCAACTATACTTGTACCTGCAATTGTCGTTATGGGGTATTTAGGGCAAAAGATAGGTGAAATTGTGGATAACCCTAAAAACAGAGAGGATGCTGATTATAAAATAGCTGTTTTAAACGCTCTTAAGCAAATGGATAAGTCTATAACTCTTCAAGAATTAAATGAAAAACTGCAAAAACAGGTTGCCGAACCTGATTTACCAGAACAGTCTGATGATGATATAGATGTATAGCACATAACATATTTGCAGTTTAAGTTTGCCCCAAAATTTCCCCGAGCGTTTCTTAGCGAGGGGCAATGTGCGGGCTTGCTCGCAACAATAATTTGATATTATGCTCTTAAGAGCATTGTAATATTTAATGTTTCTTCTTTTTTGCTTAGTTTTTTCTTCTTGCATTTTTCAAAGAAGAAAAAATGAAGAAATATTCTCTTTTTTGTGGTAAAATATCAATATTAATGCAAGGAGGAGTAAATGAAAGAGGCGTATTTTCCGCAGGAAATAGAGAAGAAATGGCAGAAGTATTGGGAAGATAATAATGTTTTCCATACGCCTGATAATTGTGACAAACCTAAGTATTATGCCCTGTCGATGTTTCCGTATCCATCCGGAAAACTTCACATGGGACATGTCAGAAACTATACGATTACAGACGTAATTGCAAGGTTTAAGAAAATGCAGGGGTACAATGTCCTTCATCCGATGGGATGGGACAGTTTCGGGCTTCCGGCTGAAAATGCGGCTATGAAACACGGCGCTGATCCTGCAAAATGGACTGATGAAAATATTGCTTATATGACAAAGCAGCTTAAAATGCTGGGTCTTTCTTATGACTGGCAGAGAGAAGTTACTACCTGCAAGCCGGATTACTATAAATGGACGCAATGGTTATTTATCCAGCTTTACAAAAAAGGGCTTGCTTACAAAAAAGAAGCTGCAGTTAACTGGTGTGACAATTGCGGAACCGTTCTTGCAAATGAACAGGTTATAGACGGCAAGTGCTGGAGATGCGACAGCGTTGTTGAGAAGAAATATCTGTCTCAATGGTTCTTTAAGATTACTGATTATGCAGAGCGCCTTCTTGAAGATTTAGACAAGCTTAAAGGCTGGGGTGATAATGTTAAGACCATGCAGGCAAACTGGATAGGAAAATCTCAGGGGGCTATTATCAGGTTTAAAGTAAAAGAAGTCCCGGGGCTTGAAGTTCCTGTTTATACTACAAGACCTGATACGGTTTACGGAATTACTTATCTCGTTGTTGCTCCGGAATACAAAGATATAGAAAAACTTACAACTCCTGAAAACAAGCAGGCGGTTGAAGAATACAGAGCAAATGCAAGAAAAATGACAGAGATAGAAAGGCTTTCAACAGAAAGAGTAAAAACAGGTGTACCGCTTGGAACTCACTGTATAAATCCGTATAATGGCGAAGAATTTCCGCTCTGGACAGCAGACTATGCGCTTGTAGAATACGGAACCGGCGCTGTAATGGCAGTTCCTACCCACGATACAAGAGACTATGATTTTGCAAAAAAATACAATCTTCCTCTAAAAGTTGTTATTCAGGATCCTAAAAATCCTTCTGACTGTTCAGAAGCCGCTTATACAGAAGAAGGTGTTCTTGTAAATTCAGGCGAATTTTCCGGCCTGAAAAATACGGAAGCTAAGAAGGCAATTACACAAAAAGCTGTAAATGAAGGGTTCGGTGAATTCAAAACCCAGTACAGACTTCGTGACTGGCTGATTTCACGCCAGAGATACTGGGGTGCTCCAATCCCGATGATTTATTGCGACAAGTGCGGAATCGTTCCGGAAAAAGAAGAAAATCTTCCGGTTATGCTTCCGACTGATGTAGATTTTTCTGTAGTCGGAAAATCTCCGATAACAACTTCAAAAACATTTGCAGAAACCACCTGTCCGGTTTGCGGCGGAAAAGCCAGAAGAGAGATGGATACTATGGATACATTTGTATGCTCAAGCTGGTATTATATGAGGTATTCTGATGCAAAAAACAGTGAAAAACCGTTCTCTAAAGAACTTGTGGACAAATGGCTTCCGGTTGACCAGTATGTAGGCGGAATTGAGCATGCTATTTTACACCTTTTGTATTCAAGATTCTTTACAAAGGCTTTGAAGGATTTAGGTCTTCTTAGCTTTGATGAGCCGTTTACAAATCTGTTAACTCAGGGTATGGTCTTGAAAGACGGTTCAAAAATGTCAAAATCCAAAGGTAATACGGTAGATCCGGATGAAATATTTGAAAACTACGGGGCTGATACGGCAAGATTGTTTATTCTTTCCGACTCACCGCCGGCAAGAGATTTTGACTGGTCTGATGCAGGTGTTGAGGGATGTTACAAATTCCTTAACCGTGTGTGGAGGCTTGTGAGCGAAAATCAAAATCTGATTACTAAAGATTATAAGCTTGAATTCCCTCTTATGAGAGAAAATGACGACCTTGTAAGAACCGTTCATATTGCAATGAAGGGTATTACAAACGATATAGCAAATGACTTCCAGTTTAATACGGTTATTTCTAAGTACAGAGAACTTACAAATGCTATTTACGAATGGCTCGGGGGTAAATGTAAAGAGAGTAAATGTAATGGGGGTGCTGCTCTTACTGACGAGGATAAAAATGTATTTAGTTTTGCAGTAATTTCCTTAATCAAGCTTATGGCTCCGGTTACGGTTCACATGTCCGAGGAAATCTGGCATGATCTGGGTTATGAAGGTTCTATCCACGATGAAAAATGGTGTGAGTGGGACGAAAACCTTGCAAAAGCAAGCAAAATAACTCTCGTTGTTCAGGTTAACGGAAAAGTTAAGGACAAACTTGAAGCAGACGAAGGGTTAAATGATGAGGAATTAAAATCATTGGCTCTTTCAAGCGACAAGGTTAAAGAATTAACCGCAGGAAAAGAGATTGTAAAAGTAATCGTTGTTCCAAAGAAGCTGGTTAATATAGTTGTTAAATAAGTTTTGTCGAACTTAGAATGGAATAATATGGAGGTTCTTGAGCTTGCAGAAAGGCAGAAACCTCTGATTGATTCGCTTTTAGAAGTCTGGGAAAAATCAGTCAGAGAGACGCATTTGTTTTTACCGGAAAATGAAATTATTAATATAAAACAAAATTTTTTGCCGAATGCTTTAAAAAATATTTCTCATCTTATAATTGCAAAAAATGAAAACAAACCTGTTGCATTTATGGGCATAGATGATAAAAAACTTGAAATGCTTTTTGTTTCGCCTGAAAAAAGAGGCTGCGGTATTGGTAAAATGCTTCTTACATACGGTATAAAAACTTATTCTGTAAATGAATTAACCGTAAATGAACAAAATCCGCAGGCAATAGGATTCTATGAACATTTGGGATTTGAGGTTTACAAAAAATCAGAGCTTGATGAGCAGGGAAACCCTTATCCTATTTTGTATATGAAGTTAAAATGATTAAAAAAATTACGTCATTGCGAGGAAATAGCTATTTAGCCCGAAGCAATCCTGAACAGGTATTACAATTAATAATAATGGATTGCCGCGAAAATCAAAGATTTTCTCGCAATGACTCTAAACAAGTAAGTTCATCCTACCATTAAATAAAGACAGTTATAGAGATTGTTCGGGCTAACGCCTTCAAATTGACGGCAATTTGGGAAATAAATCCGCAAGATTGCAGTCATTCTGAACCCAATGACAATTTAGGGGTGAAGAATCTCTATAACTTTTATTTAACTGCTCCTTGTATACAAAATCATGTTTATATGGTATGATAAAATTAGTAGTAGTATAAAAATTTTTGAAAATATATGCGATAGAAAAGATTATTGATGAATATAAAATAATTTCCGGGTAGGTTATATGTGCCCGGACGCCTCGCGTATATATAAAAAATAGAAAAGGAAAAGGTGCTAGATGGATGCATTATTAGCTATTGCAGCAGTTGTATCAGTAATACTAATTGCTGTAATTGTTGTACAACGTGTTAAATACAAAAATCTTATATTGCAGACAGAACAGGCAAAAAAAGATTTACAGGAAAAAGAATCAATTCTGCAAAAAGAAGCAATGATTAAAGCAAAAGAAGCTTTGCATACCGAAAGAGAACAATTAAACGCTGATGAGAGAGAAAGAAGAAGAGAATTTGCAGCTATTGAAAATAAACTTTCAAAAAGAGAAGATTTTCTTGAGGATAAAATTCAGGAAATAACAGATAAAGAATGCGAATTAGATAAAATAAAAGACCAGTTAATTGAAAAAGAAGATTATCTGGCTGAAATTGTTCAAAAGCAGACAGTAGAGCTTGAACGAATTGCCGGTATGTCAACAGAGGAAGCAAAGAAAATGCTTCTTGAACAATTAAAAAGTGATCTTGCTCAGGAGCAAATGCAGTTAATAAGAGAAAATGAAGCAAAAATCCGTGAAGATGCTCTTGAAAAATCAAAAGAAATTCTCTCAACAACCATGCAGCGCTGCATGATGGATCAGGTAGTAGAATCAACTGTTTCTGTCGTGTCACTTCCGAATGATGAGATGAAAGGGCGCATTATCGGTCGTGAAGGTCGTAACATCAGAACTCTTGAAACTTTAACCGGCGTTGATTTAATTATTGATGATACTCCGGAAGCTGTCGTACTTTCTGCTTTCGATCCGGTAAGACGTGAAATTGCAAAAATAGCTCTTGAAAAACTTATTCAGGACGGACGTATCCACCCTGTAAGAATCGAAGAGACTGTAGAGAAATCCCGCGAAGAAGTTGAAAAGAAAATTATGAAAGAGGGTGAAAATGCTGCCCTTGATATGGGAATTGTTGGCTTAAATAAAGAGCTTATAAAAAATCTCGGACGTCTGTATTATAGAACCAGTTACGGACAAAATGTCCTTAAGCATTCGCTTGAAGTCGGTCATATTGCAGGAATGCTCGCGGCTGAGCTTGGCGCAAATGTTTATGTGGCAAAACGTGCAGGACTTTTGCATGATATAGGTAAAGCCGTTGACCAGACTCAGGAAGGAACTCACATCCAATTGGGGGTTGAACTTGCTTCCCGTTACGGCGAAAAGCCGGAAGTGATTCACGCAATTGAAGCCCATCACGATGATGTTACTGCAAATACAATTGAAGCTGTTCTTGTTAAACTTGCTGATGCAATTTCCGCCGGACGTCCCGGCGCAAGACGCGATACGCTTGAAATTTACATCAAGAGACTTCAAAAGATTGAAGAAATAGTAAACGGGTACGAAGGTATTAAGCAGTCTTTTGCAGTACAGGCAGGGCGCGAAGTCCGTGTAATCGTTCAGTCAGAAATGTTTGACGATCTTGCTTCCCAAAAACTTGCAAGAGATATTGCAAAGAAAATTGAGGACGAACTGGATTATCCGGGACAGATTAAAGTTACTGTAGTCAGAGAATTCAGAACAACAGAGATTGCAAAATAAGTGCGGGGTAAATATCGGAGGTAAAGGGGTAAATATTAGTGAGATGAACCTCAAAAAAACTCTTCTACAGACATTTTGGATTTAATTATGAGTGGTAATACAGTTAAGATTTTATTTTTTGGCGACATAACAGGCAGACAGGGACGTACTGCCGTAAAGTCGTATGTGAAATCTTTAGAGGAAAAACCGGACTTTATAATTGCAAATATTGAGAATGCCTCTCACGGGTTTGGCTTAACAAAGAAGAATTATGAAGATTTGTCCTCCTCCGGAATTGATTGTTTTACTTCCGGAAACCATATCTGGGATAAAAAAGATATTTTTGAATATATTGATTCCGCGGAAAAACTTGTAAGACCGATAAATTATCCTGAAGGTACAAAAGGCGAAGGGTGCAAAGTTTTTGAAGTTAACAGGCATAAGATTGCAGTTATAAACGCTCTCGGGCGAGTGTTTATGCCGCCTATAGATTCTCCGTGGGAGGTTGTTGCAAGAAAAATTGATGAGGTCAAAAACAACGGTATTGACAGTGTTTTTATAGATTTTCATGCGGAAGCAACAGCAGAGAAGATTTGTTTTGCAAAATATCTGGCAAATAAATATAATGACTCTAATTCTGCTTTAATAAAAGCTTTTGTCGGTACGCATACACATGTTCAGACAGCGGACGAGAAAGTATATAACGGAATGGCGTATATTACGGACGCCGGATTTTGCGGGGCTGACGAAAGTGTAATCGGAATGGAATTTTCCACATCTTTTAAACGTTTGTCGACGAGTATTCCCGAAAGGTACGAAATAGCAGAAACGCCTGTTGCATGTATTAATGGTGTTGAAATCCTGATTGAAGGAAATTTTGCAACACATATAAAAAGAATTAATTTGTTAGTAGATAATAGTGAAAGTGAGGTAAACCTTGAAATTGGTTGTAAATAATCTTTTACAAACCTTTCAATCTCCCCGCTTGAATTGCAAGGGGGTATAAATGAAAGGGGATTTCCATATACACACCTATTATTCTGATGGTGTTTTTTCTCCGGAGAAAATCGTGGATTTGTCTTTAGATGCAGGATTGCAGGTTATAGCACTTACAGACCATGATAATGTTTTATCCTATGATGTTGCTATGGAGTATTTAAAGACAAAAGAAGTTGACTTTAAGATAATCAGGGGGATTGAGGTTAATACTCTTTATAAGGACTACGAAGTCCATATTCTCGGGTATTTCCCTGATGTTACAAAACCGGATTTTAAAAATATGCTTAAAATCCAGCAGCATGCGCGTATAAAACAGACGAAAGAGATTTTACATCTTTTAGCAAAGAAAGAAGGTATTAAAATCGCGTTTGAAGATGTGAAAAATATGGTTGCGGAAGGCGGCAGTATCGGGCGTCCGCATATAGCTAAAGCCATAACTAACGCCGGCGGAACAAGCAATGTTATGGAAGCTTACAGCAAATATATTCACAGGGCATCGCCTGTTTATGTAGAAAGAAAAACTGTATCTCCGTTTGATGCGGTAGAAGTTATTTATGATTCAGGCGGAATTCCTGTTATTGCTCACCCTTATGATATTGATATAGCTGAAAAACTTATTAAAGAACTTATGAACTGCGGCTTGAGAGGAATTGAGGCATATCACCGTAAACACTCGCCGGCAATAGTCGAATATTTTTCTACCATGGCTGAAAATCTGGGGTTGATTGTGACAGGCGGTTCAGACTTCCATGCACCAAACATTATGAACGGACAAATAATTCTCGGCAAAAACTTTGTTCCGGAATGGATTTATGATACGCTTATTAATGAAAAGAAACATCTGGATATGGCGCGTGGTTAAGCGCTAAAATAAGTAGAATAGAGGTATTTATGAGAAGAGGCTTTACGCTTATAGAAGTTTCTATATTGCTGATAATATTTTTGATAGTGACACTGCTTGTTGCGCCGATGTCTCTGGATGATACTGTTCAGGCAAAAAATACATCCCGCTGGAGAAGTGTGCAATCTGACTTCGGAAATATCTTCTATTCTATTAATACACAAAAATCCGATCAGCAGGAGAGTATAAAAGATATATTTGAAAATGTAATTTCAAATGAAGTAAAAGGGGCGTCAAAGCCTTACAAAATAACTTTCCTTAATGGTACTTATCCAAATGCGACTTATAGATTTAGTGATTATAAATCAACTCTGGGGAATTCTGTTCTTGCGTACAAATTTTATGACAAACCGCAGAATGATTTGCAGGGGATTTTTATGTATGATGTAAACGGCTCTTCCGGTCCAAATAAATGGGGTAAGGATGTTTTCGGATTTAATATATATTCTGACAGATTTGAGCCTTTCTGTAAGAGTGATTCAATCAGCAAGCAGAGGCAGGATTGTTCAAAGGATGGAACGGGTCTTTGCTGTTCAAACTATTATTTAATTGGCGGGAGCTTTGACTAATGGTAAAAAATGTTTGTGTTTTCGCCTCATCATCTAATCTTTTGGAAGCGTCTTTTTATGAAGATGCTGCAAAGTTGGGTGAATTACTGGGAAAACACGGAATGAATATTGTATATGGCGGAAGCCGGCTTGGTGCAATGTATGCTTGTGCTGCTTCCGTTCAAAAATTCGGCGGGAAAATTATCGGAGTTATGCCGCAAAGACTTTACGATTGCGGAGTTGGTAATCCGGAGGATTGCAGTGAATTCTATTTAACAGAAGGTATGCGCGAAAGAAAAGCCAAGATGGATGAGCTTTCGGATGCTGTAATTGCTCTGCCAGGAGGTTTTGGTACTCTGGAAGAAATTTCAGAGATGATAGTACAAAAGCAGTTAGGGTATAATACAAAGCCTGTTATTTTTCTAAATACTAAAGGTTTTTATACTAATTTAATTAAATTCTTTCAGGATATAATTGAAAATCAATTTGCAAAAACTGATACAAAGAATTTGTATTATATTGCAAATTCTCCGGAAGATGCGATTAATTATTTGACAAGTTATAATCCTCTTATGAATCGTATTTCCGCTAAATTTTAGTGTTTTGCTCAATAATATTGTGTAATATTGCATAAACTGCTGCCTGAACTTTATTATGAACTCCAAACTTTTTGTAAATACTATCAATATGTGCTTTAACAGTATGTATGGAAATACATAATTTTTCTGCAATTTCAGGATTACTTTTCCCCTCGATGATGAGCGAAAGCACTTCTGTTTCTCGTAATGTTAGAATATTTATACTCTCCATATAAATATAATAATACATTTATGCAAAAATGCTTTAATATATTTTCCAATTTAGAAAATTTACAAAAATTTACAAAATTAGTGTTAAAAAAACTTACTAATTTAATCTTTGCAGCAGTCCGAGAACACTTTCCGTTTTTAGGTTTCGTGAAGTTGACATCAAAGTTGCAGAAGCTTCCTGCAGAATCCGATATTTAATAAAATTCGACGATTCCTCAGCAACATCGGTATCTCTCAGAGTCGAACGCGTTGAAATCAGATTATTAATCTTTAAGATTTGCGCCTCAAGCACGCTGTCTAACCTGTTTATCGTTGTCCCGATATTCAAAAGCTGGTCTTGAACATCATTAAGCAGTTTATCAATATCTTCCAAACTCTCCAATGCGCCTTCTTGTGAAGAAAAGTCCACACTAAAATCAAACAAATTGAAACTAATTTCCGTTGAAATAAATTTATCTACGCCGGAGCCTATATCAACCTTAATATTAACTTCAAACGGTCTCGGGGTAATGTCTACGACGTTACTGTAAATTGTATTCACACCGTTATTTATCATTGTGTTGCGTTCGCCCGCTTCGCCGTCAACGGTGTTATTGTTACCTGAAGAGATCATAAACGCATCGCTTGAACCTCCGCCGTTTGCAGTGTTGTTATCTCCGTTAATGCTGATATCATCAATATCGGAGCCGCCCTGAATCGTATTACCATCTCCGCGAATGGTAAACTCGTTTTCTCCGGCAGTTGATTCTATGTTGTTTCCGTCTCCGCGGACGTCGAATTCATCATCTCCCGAGCCGGTCAAAAGTTCGTTATTATCTCCTTTTACTGTAATATCCTTGTCTCCGAGGGTTGTCGTGTAATTGTTTCTGTTGCCTTCAATTACAACATCATTTTCCCCGCGGGTGTTTGTTAATGTGTTTTCGTTTCCGTAAATATTAATTGTGCCCGAAGCGTTTTGGGCGGTTAAATTGTTGTTATTGCCTTGAATCCCGATAATATTAGCGCCGCTTCCTGCTGTAATTGTGTTTGAAGAAGAGCTTACGACAAAGCGGTTGGCTCCATCACCCGCGTTAACTGTATTTGAGTCGGCATTGATTGTAATTGTGTTGTTTCCGTCGCCTGCGGTAATGTTGTTCTGCGCGCCTTCTACTACGATTTTGTTATTCCCCGCGCCGGCGTCGATGTTCGTATTATTATCAGAGTTCACGTTAATCGTGTCGCCGCCGGCGCCACCTGTTACAGCTAGATTTGTGGATTCATTAAGAGTTATTGTATCGTCTCCGTCATCGCCGTTTAAAGAGTTGTCGGCACTGTCCATTATTAAAGTGTCATTGCCGGAAAGTCCGTTAATTATGTTATTTGAGCCCTGTTCGATTGTTATGCGGTCGGCGAGATTACTGCCGTTCACAACATTGTTATCGCCGCGGATATTGAGAATTGCGTTTTCGTTTGAAGCGGCATTTATCTCAAAGTTTGAGCCGTTGAGGGTAATAACTCCTGTATTAGGATTCAAAGAATACTGGAGCATGTTTGAACCCGAGAGGTTGTTAGTAACGGTGTAGGTTTTGCCGTTCAGGGTAAAGGTTTGGGTTTCTCCCTGATATGTAAAAGAGATTCCGCCGGCGTTCGGGTCGCGGCTTACGTTGGATACAGAGCTTCCGGAGCCGTTTATGATGTAGTAGTTATCTCCGGTTCCGCCATCTATCATGTTGTTGTCGCCGTCTACAACAAAATAATCATCACCCCCGCCGCCAAGGATAGTGTTATTACTGCCGGTGGCGTAAAATGTGTCATTGCCGGAGCCGCCGGAGATGCTGGCACCATCAGTATTAATATTGTAGATATTATCCCCGCCGTCGTCAGAAAGATTCGTGACTGATGCATTTATATTGTAGGTATCGTTGCCTAAACCACCGTTAATTACCCCACTTGATGTTGCATTTACTGTAATTATATCAGCGCCATCATCGCCATACACACTACCATTTGCATTAATAATAATTTCATCGTCACCATCACCGCCATAACCAATAGAAGCCGTATTAACCAATGTTATTTTGTCATTTCCGCCTTGACCATAAATCTTAGCGCCATATCCATAGCACCAAATATTGTCCTCAAGATTACCGCCATAAAAAGTAGTACTCGTTCCATAAACTTTAACATTATGTTTTACATCAGTCTGCCCTGTGATAGCTGCATAATAACCTGCAAATGTAATTTCATCTGTTACTGCGTTATATGAATATAGCATTTTTGAATTACGTAAAGTATCTGTGCTCTTAACTGTATAACTAATTCCATTAATAGTATCATTTGATTCTAGAACCTGTGCATTATCAGAATCACCAAAACCGCAGATAAAATTATCTTTGCCGGAATTTGATAGAATTTTATTTGTACCGGATTTTGCATAGACACTATTTTGAGAACCAGATATAGTTACATTAGTTTGTCCGGTTCCTGCTTCTGCATAACTATAGCTTCCTGTAAAAGTAATATTATCGACCCCGCTCCCTCCATAATAGAAACTAAAGTTTCCTATGTTAATTTCGTTGTCTCCGGCACCGCCATAACATATTCCTTGCGACTGTAAAGTTACCTTATTGCTGCCATTTCCACAATAAACAATATTGTTATAAGTTTTAGCTAATATTGTGTCACCTTGATTGCCTCCATAAAAAGTTATATTGTTGGAGGCAAGTGCTACATTATGTTTTTTATCTAATGCACCTTTTATAGCAATTTCAGCACCATTTGAAGTTGTAAATATTATTTGACCGGTATCATCTATTTTATAAATTAAAGTTTGTGCACTATTACCATTGGTAACAATATAATCAATCCCGTTAATATTTAATGTTTTTGTTTCATTTTTTACAAAATCTACAGAACCGGCATTAGCTTTATCCACATTTACAAGAGTCATTGAAGAGTCAATATTACCATTAATAATATTTGTACCGGAATTTCCATTTATATCTAAGTTTTTTAAATTTTCTTTTAAATAGAAGGTGTCATCACCATCACCACCTTTTATCTTTGCATTAGAAGAAAAATTTATATTAAAAATATCATTTCCATTACCGCCATCTACTGTCTGTCCATAGACATTCACATTAAGAACATCATCGCCATCTCCGCCATATATTGAATTAATTCCACTACCTTGTAACGTTAAAATATCATTACCAGCTTCACCATAACCAAATGAATGATCTCCGTTTATTGTAATTTTATCATTACCATCACCGCCATACAAATAATTGAATGGTCCTGACATTTCTGTTAAAATATCGTCCTTAGAGCCGCCATAAAAAGATGTATAAGTTCCATTTATAACAATATTGTGCGCAACATCATCCTGACCTCTAATCTCAAAGTTTGAGGCTAATAGAGTTAATTCTCCCGTTAATGTATCTTTAGAATAAGATAAGTCGTTTGCTGTAGTTAGCTTATTTCTAACAGTATACTGAACTCCATCAATTGTGATGGTTTTAGTCTCATTGGCTCCAAAGGATTCAGCACCCTCGATGTCTGCTGCCTGTGGAGACGGGGTGTTGTTTGATTGTGTGGTTGAGATTTGACTTGTGGTTGAAGGCGCCGCAGGCGCCTTACCTGCGGTCAAAGAAAAAGCCGATGCGGAGGCAGTCGTTTTACCCACGCCGGCAGGATATATATCATATGTTGTATTATTTACTTTTGCTGCTTTTGTAAGACGATTTATAGCTTTTGTTGATATTGAAGCCGCTCCAGTGTTTTTATCTGCCGGCTTTGAATACAAATTTAAACCGTTATACTCCATCGTCTCACGGAGCTGAGCAATCTGTTCGATTATTTCATCCGCTTCTGATTGCATGGCATCACGTGATTCAGCGCCATAATTGCCGTTAGATGCCTGAGTTGCAAGCGCTCTCAATCTTTGCAATAATTCTTCTATCTCCTCAAGACCGCCCTGCGCTGTCTGCAGTAAAGCCAGCCCGTCGCCGGCATTTTGTTGTACCTGCAGCATTGAAGAGATTTCTTTGTTTAAGTCAGTTATTATGGAATAATTCGCAGCGTTATCTTTTGCGTGGTTGACTTTAAATCCCGTTGTCATCCGCTCTATGGAGCTATTTAAGCCGATAGTGTTATCATAAAGTGTACGCTGGAGGATTAAATCCGCAACATCAGTTCCGAAGGTAATCATGCCACCTCCTTTGGGTTGTATCCCTCACCTCTTGTGAGGAGAACGGATTTGCGGACGGATTGAGCCAACAGGAGCTTTGCTCCGTGGGCGAAACTCCGAGAGCGTGGAGCAAAGCCAAGACGGGTAGAATTTCAAGTTGAGCCGGGGCGAAACTTAGAAATTCGGGTGAGGGGTCAAGTTCTTTGTTAGTTGGCAAGATCCCGAAACAAGTTCGGGATGACAGCATTTTGGAAGTGTCTGTTATCGGGTTTGAGAATGTTTTAGAGATTCTTCGCCCCTGAATTGCCATCGGGCTCTGAATGACTGCAATCCGGTTTAACATTAATTGAGCGCGGCTGCCTCTGCCCCCCTTGTGGGGGAAGCGGATTTGCGGACGGACGACACGAACGTTAGTGAGGTAGTCCGGATAGCGAGCAAAACGAACGGACAGGAGCTCTGCTCCGAAAGTGAGATTTTGCGAGCGTGGAGCAAATCTAAGACAGTACCCGAAGGGGGTAGGGGGGTAGTGTTTGGAGTGATGATTTTTCAGTCCCTCACCCGAATTTCTAAGCTCGCACGGCTCGCTAACAAATTCTTCCCTCTTCCCAAATGAGCGAGGGAAATGCGCTAATTGAATGACACAAGCGCATGCCTTCCACGGATAAATACATCCTGCTTGTAGTATTACATACCAAACTAAAATATTTACCCCGGGAAGGTTAGGATGGGGATTAGTTTTGTCTGAACCCCACCCGCATTTGTAGCTCACTGGCGTTCGCACAACTGCGACCTCTCCAACCTGAGAGGTCGGCGCGATTATTGGGCATGGGGGAACGCCGGTTTTTAATTGCAAAATTCGTTCCGGATTGCTTCGGGATAAATGGACATTCCCTAGCAATGACGTGATTTTTAATTCCTTCTCAACTTCCAAACTACTAAACTTTTTAATTGTCTTAGAAGGTCTTAATCTAGCTCTGTGACTGGATTTTGCCCCCCCCCCCCGAAGGGAAAGGCGGCTCATTGGTGTGCTTTGAACACATGAATATTCTAAAATTTTTCCTTTTAGAAATCCTTATCAACAACATGATATGACATATCCTTATATCCATTATATATTATATATTCCACATGTTCATAAGGTTATAACACTTTTTTTTATTAATTTTACAAATATTTACATAAAAATAGGGCAACTTTTAAGTTACCCTATTTTTTACTTATACATTTTTCAAATTTTATTCTTCAGAAGTTTCTTCTTCCTCTACAGTTTCTTGCTCTAAATCCTCTTCATCAAGAGCCTGCTGGTTCATTTCTTCTTCAATTTCTTCCTGAATTTCATCGGAATCAACCGCGCGTTCTTCTTCCTCCGGAGCTTCTTCGTTGTAGTCATAATTTTCACTTCTTGAAGCTTCTTCATTTTCCATCTGGGAAACGCTCTTGATATCTATTTTCCAGCCGGTTAATCTGTGAGCAAGTCTTACGTTTTGACCTTCTCTTCCGATAGCCAGTGATAACTGATCATCCGGAACAACTACAAGAGCGTCTTTTGTTTCTTCATCATCAGTCATAATATCAACTGATACAACTCTTGCAGGAGATATAGCATTAACGATATATTCAACCGGATCTTGAGACCATCTTACAATATCGATTTTTTCATTTTTTAATTCGCCTACAATAGTCTGGATTCTGGAACCTCTAGGTCCTATGCAGGCTCCGACAGAATCAACTTCCGGATCATTTGACCAAACTGCTATTTTTGTTCTGAAACCTGCTTCTCTTGCAATAGATTTAATTTCTACAATTCCGTCCTCTATTTCAGGAACTTCTAGTTCGAATAATTCTCTTACAATTTCAGGATGTGCGTGAGATACAATAACCTGAGGGAGTCTGTTTGTTTCTTTTACATTCAGAACAAAAACCCTGATTCTGTTGCCGGGTTTGTAGTATTCACGCGGAATTTGTTCTTTCTGAGGCATTATAGCATCAGTTTTGCCGATATTTACTATAACGTTTCTATTCTCAACCCTTTGAATAATACCAGTTGTAAGTGTTCCTTTCTTTTCAAGGAATTCGTTTAAGATGTTATTTCTTTCTGCATCTCTAATTCTTTGTGTAATAACCTGTTTAGCAGATTGTGCAGCAATACGTCCGAATTGTTCCGGAGTAACTTCAATCTTAACTTCGTCATCAACTTCTACTTCGTCATCAATTTCTTTAGCATCCTCTAATGAAATTTGTGTATCCGGATCTTCTACGGTTTCAACAACTGTTTTTGTACTGAATACACCTATTTCACCTGTCTGCTCATCAAGAATTGCTTCTATATTAGCAGCTTCTTTAACGTGCATGTGTTTTTTATACGCTGCAACCATTGCGTCGCAAAGCGATGATATCAAAACTTCTTTTGATATTCCGCGTTCTCTTTCAAGCTCTTCGCAAGCTTCAAATAATGCTGTTCCGATTTTAATCATTATTTATTCTCCTTATCTTAATCAATGTATAGTTTTGCTGATTGTATGTTTGATTTTGGAATCTGAATTTCTTCTCCGTCGTCAAACCTAAAGAATTTAAGTCCTAAATTATCATCCCAGTCTAAGATTTCACCTTTAAAAATCTTTTCTGTTTCGCCCTCAAGCGGAGTTTTTAACTTCAGGCTTATTCTTCTGCCTTTGAATATTAAAAACTCTTTATCTGATTTGAATTTTCTCTCCAATCCGGGAGATGAAACTTCAAGGTAATATTTAACCGGAATTAATTCATCAAGAAAATCATTCAGGCTTCTTGTTACGTTTTCGCAATCATCAAGAGTTATGTCTTTTTCGTAAGAATACAAAAATATCCTTAAAAACCATTTGTGATTTTCTTTGCTGAAATCAATTTCTATCGGTATAAGATTGAATCTCATTGCAGTATTTTCAATGAGAGGCGTTATCTTCTCAAGGATTTCGTGTCTGTTAATTTCCTGCTTCATAAGACTCCTTCCTGTGACATTTAAGCTTTTGGGGAATACTCTGATTCATTTCCATTTACCCCCAATAAAAAAAGAACGGGAATAATTGACCGTTCTTTTTTTAAGAAACTATTCACATTTTGAGTATACCAGACTCAATGAGATTTGTAAATTGTTTTATTAAGGTTTATGAAGGCGCTTAACAATAACCTGGGTAATTTTACCAAGTATGAACATTGTTGCGCTTGCAAACGGAATAGGTGTCATAAGACCTACAGCTCCTGCAATATAAGGTAAATCATCTATTGTTGTTGTCTTTACAATTTC
Organism: Candidatus Gastranaerophilales bacterium; assembly: GCA_944324185.1. Lineage (GTDB taxonomy): Bacteria > Cyanobacteriota > Vampirovibrionia > Gastranaerophilales > Gastranaerophilaceae > CAG-196. Next base: position 40,043 of record CALUVI010000002.1, read on the forward strand.
CTTTGTTACACCAATACTTATTCCGCAGGCTTTTTTTATGCTTCCGTATTTATGCTGCTGCGAATACAGTTTTGCATTATTGTATCCTGTCCGGTATGCCGTCTTAAATCTTACTGATGCCTGTTTTATATTTCTGTTTGTGTTTGCTATTACAGGTAAAATCTTCATATCTTTATTTTTGCACAAAAATGTTTATGTTAAAATATTAATTAAGAGTAATGTAAGTATGAGGATAAAATAAATGACACAACAAACAAAAGAGCCTGTATCAGCAAAAGAATCAATAAGACAGACAAGAATTCAAAAACTTGCTGAGCTTGCTGATAAAGGTATAAATCCATATCCGTATGCGTTTGATAAAGACGCTGATGCAAAGGATTTGCAGGAAAAATATAAAGATCTTCCGGCAGGCGAAGAAACTGAAGATTTCTACTCTGTAGCCGGAAGAGTTATGGCAATCAGAAATTCCGGTATGTTTATCGACCTGATGGATACAACAGGAAAAATCCAGATATTTTCTCACAAAGAAAATATGGATCCAGAGATGGTTAAAACTCTTAAACTGGTTGATATCGGAGATATATTAGGTTTTTACGGCTCAATCAGAAGAACTCCGAGAGGTGAATTATCAATAAAAGCTAAAAACTTTAAAATGCTTTCAAAATCACTTCTTCCGCTTCCTAACAAGCAGATAAGCGAAGAGAAGCTGGAACAGTTAAAAATGTATCACACAATGTCTGATACTGAAACTAAGTACAGACAAAGATATGTCGACCTGATTGTAAACGAGAAAACCAGAGACACATTCAGAAAAAGAAGCCTTATTATCCAGAAAGTAAGAGAATATTTGACTAATCAGGGATTCTTGGAAGTTGAAACCCCAATGCTTCATACTCAGGCTTCCGGAGCTAATGCAAGACCGTTTATTACACATCATAATGCATTAAACATGGATTTGACTTTAAGAATAGCTCCTGAACTTCACTTAAAAAGACTTATGGTTGGCGGTTTGAGCGAGAAAATCTTTGAGCTTTCAAGATGTTTCAGAAATGAAGGTATTGATACTCGCCATAATCCTGAGTTTACAATGATAGAGCTTTATCAGTCTTATGTGGATTACAATGAAATGATGGTTCTTACTGAAAACCTTGTTGCATACGTTGCTCAGGAGGTTCTCGGAACAACGAAAATCAAATATGGTGATAACGATATAGATCTGACTCCTCCGTGGGACAGAAAAACAATGCTCGGCGCAATTAAAGAATATACAGGTGTGGACTTCGGCGAATTCTTTACACCAAAAGAAGCTTATGATAAAGCAAAAGCAATGCATGTAGAAGTTGATGAAGGTATGAACTGGGGACAGATTGTAGAAGCTGTCTTTGAGGCAAAAGTAGAACCTACCTTGATTCAGCCGGTTCATATTCTCGATTATCCGAGAGAAATTTCTCCTCTGGCAAAAGTTCACAGAGATAATGACAGACTGACCGAAAGGTTTGAGACAAGAGTAAACGGCTGGGAAATTGCGAATGCGTTTTCAGAACTTACCGACCCGATTGACCAGCGTCATAGATTTGAAGCTCAGGCACTTGCAAAAGCCAATGGTGATGAAGAGGCTATGTCAATTGATGAAGATTACATCAATGCTCTCGAATACGGTCTTGCGCCGACAGGCGGTATGGGAATGGGAATTGACAGGCTGGTTATGCTTCTTACAAATTCTCCTACTATAAGAGATGTTATAGCGTTCCCGACATTAAAGAAAGTAGAAAATTAATTTATAAGGGCGGAGCTTTTTTCAAAAGCTCCGCCCCTCTAAAATGCAGCAATGAAAGAACTTGATTTAATAAATGTTATAAAAAATCAAATAGGGGATGAGTACATAGGAGACGATTGTGCTTATCTTAAAGAATTGGGGATTGTTGTGTCTCAGGACAGTCTGGTTGAAGATGTGCATTTTAAAAGAAAATGGTGTACTCCTTATCAGCTCGGGTACAAATCGGTTGCTGTTAATATAAGCGATGTTCTGGCTTCCGGCGCAAAACCGGCTTATATTACAATTGCCCTTTCTTTGCCTTCCGATATAACCGGAGATTTTGTAAAAGAGTTTTATAGCGGGGCTGAAAAAGCTTTACACGGAGCAAAAATCATCGGCGGTGATATTACAGGAGCTGATAAGATTTATATTTCTATAACGGCTATAGGAGTTACTAAAGACAGAAAAATTTCCTCAAGAAGCGCTGCAAAAGCAGGATACAAAGTTATATCAAGGGGTTCTTTCGGGCTGAGTTCAAAAGGGCTTGAAGAGTTAAAACTCGGTGTAAAAGACTCTGAGTTTATAAGAGCGCATTTAGAGCCGCAATTAGACGAGCAATTCTCAAGAGATATATCAGAACATATTCAGGAAGATTATGCAATGATGGACACGTCAGACGGTTTAGCCGACGCTTTATTTAAAATAGCAGAGTCAAGCGGGGTGAGTATAATAGCAAAAGATATTGAAGGAATATTTGGTGCGGAGGACTACAATCTTGTTGCGGCAGTTCCTGCTGATTTTTTGCAGGAGCTTGCAGGCTGTGAAATTATAGGGGAAGTGATTCCAAAACAGGATTACATTTTGAAAATCGGAGAAAAAGAATACAAAAATTATGATGAATTGAATTTATATAACCACTTCGGAGGAGATGATGAATAATTTTTCTGTAATAATACCGGCGGGCGGAACTTCGTCAAGATACGGAAACACAAATAAACTTCTGGAAAAAATAAAGGACAGAACCGTTATTGAGGAGACTGTATCAAAATTTGTTGATTTTGATGAAATAACTGAAATTATTATACCTGCAAATGCTTCAATTACTGATGAATTAAAAGCATTGCTGACGGATTCAAAAATAAAAATAATAGAGGGCGGAAGCACAAGACAAAAGTCAGTTTATAATGCCCTGCAGATTGTAAAAAATGATTATCTCCTTATTCATGACGGGGCAAGACCGCTTATAAGAAAAGACACGATAGAATACGTGTTAAAAGCTGTAGTTGACAAACAGGCAGTATCTGTTATGACAAAAACTACCGATACAATAAAGGAAGTTGATTCTGAAGGACGTATTATAAGAACAATTGACCGTTCTAAACTTTATAATACCCAGACTCCGCAGGCTTTTAAAACTTCAATCATAAAAGATGCACATGAAAAGCTTAAAGACGGTAATTTTACGGACGATTCTTCCATGCTTGAATATCTTGGAATTCCTGTCTATATTGTAAACGGAAGCTACACGAATATAAAAATTACAATAAAAAGTGATTTAGATTTTGCAAAACTTTATATTTAGCCTTTTGGTCTAGAAGAAATTGTTAATATAAATTTTGAATCGGTTCATTGAATTACTAAATTTTATTGATTTTTCGTAAAAAATATTCTGATTGGCGGTTCAATAGAGAAGATTTTAGTAAAATTTTATAGTGGTATCACAAGGTGGTATCACTATGAAAAAATTTGTCTCAATAATACTTATATTTTGTTATATAGCCGTTTGTTATCCAACTTATGCCGCAATAACAACGCAATCTTCTAAAATATCCAAAATAGAAAATGATATTTATGGCTTTGACTATCCAAAAGATTCTACAAAGGAACGTGTTGAGAGGTTAGAAAAAACTATTTACGGGAAAACTTATACCGGAGATGTGAATAAAAGACTCACAAAACTTTCCGGCGATATTTCAGCTGATGTAATCGGGCTTGAAATTCCGCCTGTAGAAGATACTTTTGCAGAAGAAAATGATACAGTAGCTGACAGTTCTGTTAATTATCCTATTGTGGATGAAATAGAGAAAAAACTTTTTAATGAAACCTACAAAAACAGGGATTTTCATACAAGAATTGTTACAATTGAGAAGAAACTGTTCGGCAAAGTGTATGATGTAGATGATTATGCAACAAGGATGGACAGAATAAAAGCGGAAATCATGCCGGAAACTGTTGATTATACTGACAGATTTGCACATGAATACAGGGATAACAGAGATAATGCTCTAAGCTCAAATGACCTTTCCGGAAGCTCATTCAGCCGTTTTGCAATGCCTTTCGGACAGAGAAATTACTCAAGACCTTATGCCAATTATGGTGACGAATTTACAGGCGGTGCTGCTCCTGCACCTGATTATAGCAATACAAATTTGAATGACGAACTTGCGCAGCTTGAATATGAGACATTCGGTACCGAGTTTTCTAATGAAGATACAACAAGCAGAATAAAACGTCTTAATAGCGTAAATCAGGCTAAAAAGTCATCACAAAGATATGATTCTAATAAATTTACCCAAAGAATGTCAACAGCAATGGAGATTGGGGCAATGATATTAATGATTCTTGCGATGGTTTTGTAAAATTTGATGTTAGTCTTGCCGCTCAGCAAATCAGCGTTTAAAAGTATGAGATATGAGCCGGTTGGCAGTTTACTGAGTACATATAGGTTTTTTATTTACATTATAAAAAATTTTGGAATGAGTCATGAAGCTTTCTGGATTTGCGCTTACATAAAAAGTTTCCTGTCCTCCCGAGCTATTTAAAAGACAACTCTTTTCCAAATCTGTTTTTATATAATTAACAAATATTTCCGCAGGATCAATAAACAATTCTTTTGGTGCAAATTCTTTCAATAATGACAAGAGGTACGGGTAATGTGTGCAGCCCAGAATAATTTTTTCCGGCGAAAATTTTTCCATCTTATCTAACTGTTTTTTCACATCTTCAATTGATGAAGCGTCTTTATATCTGCTGTTTTCTACAATAGGGACCCAGTTAGGACAAGGAATTTCAAGAACTTTCAAGTTTTTATTGTATTTTTGAAGCTCTCTTGTGTAAACTCCTGATTTTACTGTTGCAGCAGTTGCAAATACTCCTATTTTACCGTAATCCATAGATGCGATAATTTTTGCGCAAGACTGAATAATCGGATAAATATTAAACTCATAATCGTTTTTCACTTCATCATACGCCTGTGCAGAAGATGTATTACAGGCTATAACCACCGCTTTTACATCTTTTTCTTTGTAAAAATCAAGGATTTTTCTTGCAAAGCCGATTAGCTCTTCCTTTGTTTTATTTCCGTAAGGCATATTGGCTAAATCGCCATAGTAAAGCGTATTCTCATAAGGTAACAGTTTCCGAAATCTTGCGTAGACAGAAAGCCCCCCGACTCCCGAATCAAAGAACCCTACCGGCTTTTTACTTAGATTGTTGTGATTTAATGTACTCAATTATACCCTCAGCTATGGCTTTTGCCGTCTTTTTCTTTCTTGAATCCGTTACCAGCTCAGAACGCTCTTCGTTATTTGAAAGAAATCCTGTTTCAACTAAAATAGCCGGAACCGTTGTATGATTTATAACATAAAACTTAGATTTAACCAATCCTCTGTCTTTTGTATCTATTTCTTTCATCAAGTGTCTGTGAATAATATTAGCAAGTTCTTTACTTGTGTCATGATAATAATGAGTCTCTATGCCCTTAGGTTCTGTTGAAACTGCAGAATTTACATGAATACTTACAAATATCTCAGGAGTTTCATTTTCAGAAAATTCCACTCTGTCCTGTAACGATACATAAGTATCATCAGAACGTGTAAGAGCAACTTTATATCCTTTAGACTTAAGTATTGAAGCGATTCTCTGTGTAATTTCAAGAGTTATATCCTTTTCATTAACCCCGTCCCTTATAGCGCCGTAATCACTGCCTCCGTGTCCTGCATCAAGTACAACTTTGCCTTTTATCATTGTTTTTTTTGCAGATATGACAGGTGTTTCGTCTGATTTAGTTTCAATAACTCTTTTTATAGTAAGTCGTATTGCTTTGCCGTCAATACTCTGGTCAATTTTCACTATATCATCTTTATTAATCCCCATAGTGGCTCTAATACCTGTTTGCGGGAGTAAAGACATTGTAAGTTCTTTATAATAAGTATTTTTAAATGTTTTAATTAAATCCAGCTCATTATAGCTTTTGACATTAAAAAAATACAAACTTAAAGAATTGTCACTGCGTAAAACAGAATGCACTACAGGCTCTGTGAACGATAAAATAAGCTCGCTCGTGCGGTTATCAATTTTTCTTACATAAGCTTTTGCTAAATTAGAAACACTGTTTACAAGTTCCGTATGTTTTAACTTATCCGCATTTATAAATAAAAGTGATTGTGCATCGGCTGAAAACACCGGAATATATTTTTCAGCATTGTCGGTTGTTACTACTAATCTTGCCTTATTATACTCAAACTGTCCGATTCTTGCTGTATCTTTACATGAACCGTCAGGGCAAATATTAATTTCTTTATTTCTAATATTCTTGTCTACAAAAGTGTTTGGGAAATCTATTACGATACGTTTCGGCTGGTCAAGGCAAAACATTTTAGATGCTGTAATTTGCCCTGAACCGTTTACCAGAAGCCCGCCGTTTTTAATATAATAACCGTTTATATAATATTTTGTCCTGAGTTTTAAATCTGATGATAAATCAACAGACACGACTGAATCATAAGATTTTCCGTCCGAGTTGCTTAATATGGAATTCTCAAATGCCTGTTGAATATCTGCAACCACACTATCCGGCGCTTTTACCGGTGAACTCTGCGGAATTGTCACTTTTTGTATAACCTGAGAGTTTACCGAAACACTTGAATACGGTAAATTTTGCGAGGATTCATCATATATAGGGTTAAAATAATCATTATTCAATGACATAACCGAACACTGTATTAAAATATTCCCGTTAATATTTATAAGCTTTACTTTTGATGTATCAAAGCCTTCTTCAAACGTTACAACACCTCTTACAACATCAGGCTCTGTTGTAAACTGCGAAAGCCTTATTTCCTTAATCTCTGACTTGCTAAATACAAGCTGCTGTTTATCACCGATTAAAATGGCATTTTCTATATCAAAATAAATTCTGTTAGGGTTTTCTAATTTAGAGAACTTTAAATTTTTTGTTAAACCTTCAGGAGATTCAAGTATATTCAGGAAAATAACAGAAGACGAGTCGTCATAATGCATAGACATGACTTTTGAAGGTTCTGCGTTCACACAGGCAAACCATTGGAAAATAAACATTATAAATATTGTTATAAAAAAGAGTACTCGCTTCATTATTAAACAGGCTTCCGCCCCCAAATCATAACAAGATTTTAGCAAATCCGGCGGTAAATGTAAAGTCAGAGGGAATTTTTCTAAAATACATTTACTCTTCGCAAAAACAAAAGCTTGCAACTATTAATTGCAAGCTAAAATTTTACGAGAGAAAGAGAGAAATTATATATCACGAATTTAACAATGTAATTTACTGTCAATTTCATAAATTTTTAATACCAGAGAATTTAACCAATCTTTTAACATTAATGCCAAAATTTTTATTTCATCTCTGAAACTGTAACATCCGGGCCACATTGCGTACATATCAAATACTCCTTTCGATGTTCTTTTGATTTTCAGGAAGCATTTTATTACCCCTGCCTACAATTTGTATAACGGCATTTTTTTTTAAAACTTTAGGATTTTTAGTGAAATTGTTACAAATATTTACATTATGAACTTTTGTAACAAAAAGCAGGAAGCTTGAAATTAGTCTTATTTTAAATACTTTATATATACGAGGTATGTAAGATGACAGTAAATGGAATTGGTACAACTGAATATAATCAAAATGTATCTGCAAATCAGTCTGCACGTACAACTGAGACTGCATATACAAATTCGGTTATGACTCAAGCTCAAGGCTCAGAGCCGGCTTCTTCTGCTGAAAATACTTCAAATACCCCATCTTCACAAGCTTCTGAATTAGACAAACAGCTTGAACAATTATGTGCAAGGCTAAAAAAATATAATGTAACAGTAGAAGATATTAAGAAAAGCGGACTTATAGAAAAGATTTGCGGCGGAGCGACTTTGGAGCAGATAGCAAAAGTCCCTCAAGAAAAGCAGGAAAAATTATTTAAAGCTCTTGAGCAGGCAATTATTGATGCTTTTAGAGATAATAAAGTTGACTGGGAAAAAGCAGCAGATCTTGGTAAAGATTATCTTATTGCTTTAAATACAGGCTGGACTATAAAAGGTTTTAAAGTCTATAATAAAACTGTAAAACAATCTTCACTTCTTCAAAGACTTATAGAAACAAAATGTTTGCCCGAAGGTACAACTGTAGATAATGTCTCCATGGATGAATTAAAAGCTGCCGTGAAAAAATTCTGCGGCTATCTTGTCGACGAGATAAAGGCAAAACCGACTGAAAAAGATAAATTGGTACAACTGCAGACTTTTGGTCGATTATTAATAAATTCACCTGCTGAGGAAAAAGAATTATTCCTGGAAGTTATTAAATCTTTATACGCTGAAAACAGAGGGAAAGCTTTGGATGCAGTGATAACAAGCAGTGAGAACAGAGAACAGAGAAGTCAACTTGCCAAGGCTGCAGCAGATCCGGAGTACATAAAAGCAATTACAACCGAGCCTATTCGCAACAGCGAAGGTGAAATTGTAAATTCTGATGTAATGAGTCAGGATGATGCGACTGAAGTTGCACAAATAATATATAGAAATTTGTCGGAAGAAGATACCTCGTCAGCTCACGAAAATTATGATAATGCAAGAAGAGCATGGTTTGAACAAAATAAAGAAATTTTAACCTCAATAGAAGAAAAAGTTCGACAAGCAGAAGAAAATGGTGTTGAACCGGAATTTACCGAAGAAGAAAAACAGGTATTATTAGAGCAGCAAAACTATATTATTGGTGTTTCTTCCGGTGAATTTATCGGTACAATTGAAAATCAGAATTTATCAGAAGATTTTAGAAATGAGCACTTAAAACTCTTAAACAGTGACAGCTATGAACTCCCTGTTTACAGAGATATTCTTGAACAGATTAACAACTATGCTGAAAACAATCCTGACAGTATTTCTATCCCGAAGGAAGAGTTAATAAAAATTTTAGATAATGCTACAAATGGCAATTATACAACTGTATCAACCGGCAGTGATAAAGAATTAAATCCTCCTGTACAACCGCAGGAAGAATCTTATGAAACTCCTGATCTAGGTTTTAAGCAGAGAGAAAGCGTTGATACAGAAAGATTAGCATTACTCAGACAGCAAATCGCGGATTCTACTGACAGACAAACAGGTTTTAAGGTAGAAAATCCGATAAAACAAAATAAAGCTGATGAATCTTTCAGTGCAAAAATGGCAGAAGCAAGCTCCGGTCAGGATAAATTAGCTGTTATTAAAGAATTCTTTGACCGCTCACCTATGTTAAAGAAGGCGCTTGAAAAATACTTGACCGGCGTGACGGATTCTCTTTATATCCTTAATGCATTGCCTACTAATGCAAGAAAATATCTTGCCCAGAGGCTTACACAAAAAGGCTTGCTTGATGAAAGCGATATTCAGAAATTGAACCTTTCATTCAGCGAAAAACAATTACTTAATAACATATTGACAGAAAACGAAAAGAAAGCTGAAACAGTATAATATAATATGAATTATTTATTTGCTAAACTCTGAGAGGAGTTTTGCTTTACATTTTTTAATAATTAGGCAATTTTAAAGAGGATAAATACTTTATATATATATTATTAATAAATCGAGAGTATAAAAATGAGTTTTTTAACAGAAATAAAAAATTTCATAAAAACAGAAGTATTAGGTATTGAAGAATCCGGTACCGCAGTTGCTCCTGCAAAAAATAAAGAAACCAAACCGGTGATTGAATGCAAAACAGACGCACCGGAGGATATATTTGAGAGGAAAACGGAAAAACAGGATACTGCAGTTCAAACCAATACAGTGAGCCGCAAAGCGATTGAAGAAACTATTGTAAATATACCAACTAAAATAGTTGACCTGAGAAAAATGATTAAGAATGGTTTGTTAGAAAAGGTTGCCGGATGTAAAGAAGAGCATTTTAACAGACTACCGGCTATTCAGAAGAGACTAGTTATTGATTCTATACAAATATCTGTAAAGAGATTTGAAGAATTATATGCTGCAGGGAAGATAAATAAAGATGCAAATATAGAGTCACTTATACTTCGTAAAGCATCAGAAATGTATAGTGCTATTACAACCGGAACTTTTAATAATATTCAGGAGTATGAAGAAGCTGCAGGTGATATTAATAAAGATTTAGGCAAAGATTTTGATAAAAAGTCTAAAGAAGAGAGAAGAACAAAATTTAAAAGGCGTAAAGAAGAATATCAAAGACTTTTTAATGAAAAAATAGAGAAGGTTAAAAATTTACCTGAGCCACAAAGATCTATAGAATTATATAAGTTAATGAGACAGCACCGTTATATTATGCGGGCTCAGCATTTGGATGTTGCTGCCCAGAGAGAAACCGAAACTGCTGTTGATGCAACAATAATGCTTGATGCAGAGGATATAGAACAAGGGGCAGAAACGGTTATAGAAACAAGAAACAGTGATAAAGAAAGAACAGAGGCTGCTGATTATGCAGATTATGAATTTACAAAAGAAGTTATTGCTGCTAATGCAGAAGCCGGAAAAGAGGTTAAAGCAGAAGACTTAGAAGGGTATACAGAAGCTTATATGGAATACAAATCACCAGATGCAGCTTATGAATACCAGTCTGCCTATACAGAAGACAGAAATATTTTTGAAGCGGCTCTAAGAAAGCAGCAGAACGGCGAAGCTTTAACTCCGGAAGAAGAGTTTCTGATAAACTACATGTCAGCTGAATATTATACTGCAACTGCACGAGGAATCGGTCTGGGTGCTCTGAATAATATAAATATGAATGCGGCTGAAAAAGCTGAATTTCTCGCTGCTTGGGAGAATGATGCTAAGAAGTTTCGCGATTACGAAGTTGTAACGGCTAATGTGAAGAAAACTATCAGCGAAAATCCCGAGTACAAAGAAATAAAAGAAAATTTTGAAGAAATTCAGACGATATACGGAGAAGCAGTACACGGGACTTCTGAAAAGAAACAAGAAGAAGTTTCTGGATTAATCAATTCAAATCCGGACATTTCTATATCGGATTATACACCGGTTTACACTGCACCTGCAATAGTAGAGGTTAAAACGAACCCGGCTGCCAATAAGCCGAATGATGCAGAAGAGGCAGAAAAACCGAGAAAGCAGCAAGAGACTGCAGTGCCTCAAGAAACAAAATCCAACCCGATTGAAATTGCGAAGAACATTAAAAAAGACGGAGTTGAGCAGGCAGTTAAAAAATACGGAAGCGATGCAATCCGGATTATATTGGACTATTCCGGATTTAAACACCTCCGTCCGCAGTTAACTACAATCATCCGTTCATATAACCTGAATGAGTTAAAAGAAATTACACAACACTGTTCTGACAGCGCATTTGTGTACATTTGCAGCATTGTAAATGAAGATTTTGTTGAACAGTTGAGGAAAAACAGAGAACGCACTAAAGGATTATGCTATACTGCTGCTAATCAGATAAAACAATTGGAAGGCGAATATGCAGCTGTTTAAAAATATTTTATACAGTATATTATCAATACAGGAAGCGTTTTTAAGGAAGCGGCTTTCCGGAACGATAGGTGTCAAAAATACATCAAAGAGCAAAACACATTATTACAGCGGTTTTACTGTAACACTTTCTTCAATGGCGGAGGAGGAGAAAGCCAATCTGGAAGCAGAGTTAACACTTTTATTGAAAAAATTTGATTATGAGCCGCAGAGTCTGCTTAAATATATAGAACAACAGGGGACAAAAGTTCTATATATTGATAATGCTGCAAAGATATTAAATCCAATAGGAGAAAATGAGGGGTTTATTTATCCGGCTTCCGGAACAAAGGCATTGTATATTTCACTGGCAGCGGAAAAATCGCCAAAACTTAAAACAGATGAGATGTTTATACTTTCAAAAGGAAATATAAACAAATACTATTTTATTTATCATTTTTATAACTGGTACGCTTTTAAACACAATATTGCGGGGCTTGATCCGGAATCTCAAAACCTTTTAAAGAAGTTTTTATTTGAAAATTCAGATACAAAAACACTTCAACTCTCTGAAATATACAAGCTAAAAGATGCAATAAGCCGAGATAAAGCTGCCATAGAATTTGTTATTAAACTATGCCGCAACTATGAGGGAACTAAACAGGCTCTTGAGAAAATACAAAAAGACGGCAGCGCCAGATTATAAGTATTCTTTTATCCATGAGGCAATTATCTTTGCAAGTGATGTATCATTTTTGAGCATAATCATTCCGGTAGATTTAGCTTCTGATGTATAAGTTGCAAATGCCGCCTGCGCAAATCTTTTCAGATAAACTGCCGCTTCTGCACCCGTAGGGTCGTCGGTTCCGTTTATTGCAAAAATATCTACATTGTTTAAATTCGCCAGATTTACCGGTATAAAAAGCCCTCTGGTATTAATAACAGGGGATAACATTACAATAGTTTTCGGTTTGTAACTAATTTTATCTGCTGCAAGAACTGCTGTACTTGCGCCTATATCAGCCCCGACAATAGCCCAGTTATTAAAAAATACCTTCTTTGTATTCTCAGACTTTACATAATCAATGACTTTAACAACATCCTCCGGATACTTTGCATAAGCTGCGTTTGTCATACTTTTCCAAGATGTTCTTACAAGTTTGGAATTGTAAACACTCTTTCCGTGTCCGCGCAAATCTATTTTTAAAACCGCATATCCGCAGTTTAAAAGCTCTTTGGGCAAAGTTTCCCACCACTGGGACGAATAGCCGAGAGAATGCAATAAAACAACTGTCGCAAACTCTTTTTGCCCCTTAACTTTCGGATACTCAAAATTTGCTTTTATACTAAATCCGTCTGTTGATTGAACTGTTATATCCTTCTTTACGGTCGATAGCGCAAATGCAGGATTCAAAAACAGTAAAAATAATGTTAAAATAAGAATAATTCTCTTCATACCAGTTTTATTATATCACATGAAATTCACTGTTACAATTCTTTACATTTAGGCAATTATTGAAAAGAAATATACTTTATATATATAAGAGAGTAAAATATAAGGAGAGTCTATGGCAGTAGTTTTAGATACTAATATGAAATTGTTCGCAGAACGATTGAATATAACCTCTTCAAGAATGATTCGCGACTATGGTATGAGCACTGTAGATGAAATTATTGAAGCCGAAGCTGCCCAGGGTAACACTCAGGCTGTTAATTATGCACGTGAAATGTACAATTCCCCTTCAAAATTAATAAAAATATTCAAATTGACCGATGTGCAGAATAAGTTTGTAATTTTGCATAATATGGATGATAAAACAAGATTAATGGTGTTGCCATTGCTTAAGAAGGACGATCTTGTAATGGGTTTATATTTCTTTACAAAAGAAAAATTGTTATCAATGCTTATGGAAGTAGATATAGAAGAACTCGTTAATGTTATTCTGGGGGCATTTCCTCTTCCTGAGATTGTCATGATGTTTACAGAAGATGATTTAGCCGGTTTCTTCCAGAGTGATAAACTTGAAAAATATGATGTAATTAATCAATTAAAAGCTATGCCTCCGGAAGTAATGAAAAAATTTGTTGAGGGTGTGACAGGTAAGCCTTCAGACGAAACAAATCCTCTTGAACTAATTAAGAGTATTGAACTTTTACCAACAGATCAATATAGAGATTTTATGTCATCAATTGATCCTGATGTTCAGAGACAGCTTACATTTCAGTTAACAAAACAAAAGCCTGAATATTTACAACTTTTCGAAAATGAGACATACGTAAGAATGTTGTCCACTTTAATGAAGAATGAAATGGTAAAACCGATGATATATTTAGAAAAAGAGACAATGATAGAAATGGTCTCAATACTTCCTGATGATTTACTGTCAACAGTCGCCTCACAGGTAGATACAAGAGATTTTGCTGAATTTTTGCTTGACGGGCATCTGGATGTTTTGGAGCAGGCATTAATGATTTAGAAAAACAGCTCTGACATAGTAGTTTGAATCATTTATTAAAATCTCTTGCAGAGAAGAAAATTTATCTGAAAGCAGTATAATTTGCGCCGCTTTCTCTCTTACCGTATATTCTTCTTCTTTAGCAGAGCGGGAAAGAATATCCTGCAACAAGTTTTCATCAGCAAATTTATAAAAGTTTTTAAGCGTTTCAAGACTCCAGTATAATTTAAAATACTGTTTATTTTTAATATATTTCTTGTCTCTAAACACACACCTGTCAAGCTCATCAAGTGCTTCTATCGCATAGTTTAGAATTAGTTTAGTATACTTCTTGGAGAAATCCTGAAATACATTAAGCCTTTTGACACTATCTACAATCAGTCTGCATATATTTGCATTGATGTCTATTGTGGCTTTTGCAAAAATTTCGGGTTGGATTTGTGCAAAAAAAACAGATGAATTTGGGCTTCCAGTTAATAATTGATAAAGCTTTAAGGCAACTGCTTCTCTTATCTTGCCGTCACATCCTGTCAAATTAGAAACTAGCGTTATTGCGTCTTGAATATTTTCAACATCGTCAAACTTAAGAGCAGCTATTTGTTTTTGCGGAATATTACCGGTGTTAAGCATATTCAAAAGCTCAGCATGCGTGAAATTCTGCTCTGATAAGTAACAAGCTTGCTCAAAATTTGTATCTAAATCTTTATAAAAACCGGTATTCAAATTCATATCCTATTTATTGTATAATAATATCTTAACATAATGTATAATGAAATCTGTATTAAAAATAGTTTTAATGTATGATAAGAAAAATATAAAATCTTGTATAATACTCTTTAAGGAGACTATCCATGAATATATTGCAAATCATATTAAATAAATTATTGATTTTTGAGAAAGAACCGCAAAAAATCGGTCTTTCACAGTTAAAATCCCCTAAGATAATAAAGAAATCTGAACCTTCATTAAAGAACAAGGACGTAAAACTTTCTGATTTAATGCGAAGAGCCGGATAAATCAGTATAAAATCTGCTATATACACCGCTATTCCCTATTTTACGCAAAAAAAAGAGTCTGAACGACTCTAAAAACTTTAATGTGTGAAGTGTAGTATATATGTGTATGTGTAGTATAAAAAGTCTAATATCCTTATATATATTAAGTATTTTTAAGTTAAATAATTGATATAAAATTAAAATATTTTAACATTTCTTAATATAATTTGACTGTTGGTTAAATCTTATTAATAAAGAATCAGTGAGGTTTAACTGATGTTTATAACAAATTTATTTAGAATTAACCGCAAATGTACACATGAGCACGTAACACCGGACAGAGAATGCGGCTATTGCCCTGATTGCGGTAAATTTATAAAAAATGAATGGTACATAACCCGCTGTGCATGCTGCGGTGTTAAGCTAAAAGCAATGATAAAAAACGGTGAAGTTATTCCTCAGTATAAATTTTGTGCAAATTGCGGATGTGAAGAGTTTATTGTCGAAAAACTTGATCAAATTAATTTTATAGATATAAATTTTGCGGTTTTAAAAAAGCAAGTAGTTGAAGATTATGCCAAAATATGCTCTACAACCCGCTGCTGGCAAGAAAGAACAGACGGGCAACCCAAATTGCTAGTACAATATTTGTAATATCCGCAATTATACCTGTAAGGAGGGCATATCTGTATTTTTTTATTCCAACAGAGCCAAAGTAAACCGCAAGTACATAGAAAGTGGTTTCCGAACTACCTACCATGATAGCTGCCAATTTAGCAATATAGGAGTCTGCACCGTATTCTTTTGCTATGTCAGAGAAGATGCCGAGTGCAGCCGATCCCGAAAGTGGTCTTGTAAGCATCAAGGGGATTATATCCGGAGGAATTATATTGTTGGCAAAGTCTTTTAGCCAGTCAAGTATTCCGGACGCTCTAAACATGGAAACAGCAACAATAATTGCTACAAGATAAGGTATTATTGATATAGATACCTTAAATCCGTCTTTTGCCCCTTCTATAAATTCTTCATAAACAGGAACTTTTTTTATGAGAGCAAGAGAAAGTATAAAAAGAATCATTACAGGCAATATGTAAAGTGATATTTTTTCAATCATATTTCCTCCAGATTCTTTGCAAGATTAATGCAGTAACAATTGCTGTGATAAACGATAGTGTCGTTACAATAAGAGTCGGTATTATAATCTCTGTCGGATTTTTAGCGCCAAATCCTACAAGAATTGCTATAACAGTAGCCGGAATAATTTGAAATCCTGCTGTATTCATTCCTAGAAACATACACATTGCATCTGTAGCCCTGTCTTTTTTCGGATTATCCTCCTGCAATTCTTTCATGACTTTTAAACCTATTGGTGTTGCTGCGTTTGTAAGTCCCAAGGCGTTTGCGGTTATACTCATTGTTATATCACCAACAGCCGGGCTGTCTTTTTTTACATCTTTAAAAAGATATCTGGTAAGCGGATATAAAATTTTAGATATTACCTGTACAAGTCCGCTTTTTTCTGCGATTTTCATGATGCCCAGCCAGAATGCCATAATCCCTATTAATGAGAGTGAAATTTCTACAGCCGTATTGCATGCCCCGAGCATGGAATTTACAACTTTATCAAGCGTATTATTAAATATCCCCGCAATAATTGATACTGCAATTAGAATAAAAAATATATAATTCATACATTAATATTAGAAAAAAAATTGATATTTGTCACTATTTTTATATTATTATATAATAAGTGATGAATGTAGAATGTGGGATAGAGTAACTATATGGCAGATATAAATAATTTTACGGAGATTGCAGAGAACTTTGATACTATTAAAACCTTGCTTAATTCAATAAGAGCACAGGGTATACTTAATACATCCGATGTAGATAAACTTTTAGCCGGCATTAATGCTAAGCTGGAAAAGTTGAATACCGAGGAGGATATTGATTTAATTAAAATCTTCCTGTCGGATTTAAAGAAGAATTTAGAAGAGCGTCATAGTGTTCTGCTCTCAAAATTTGGCGCAATAGAATCTCTTTTCTCCAATCTGTTGAAAAATAGTTCTGAAACATTAAAATCAAGTGAAGTAAAAGAACTGTTTGATATTGTTGCTACAAATCTTTCGGTATTTTCAAGAGAAGTTGTTTCCCAGAAAGAAACTCTTTCCGATATAACCATGCGCTTAGATGCTATGCGTTCGGATGATTCGCAGAAAAAAGAAATCGTTAAAAATATTTCTTTCTTAAAAAATGATCTCGAAAGGCTTACTAACGGGTTTGATTCAATTGTACTAAGCTTAAATGAAAACTTTAAAAACGTAATAAAATCGATATCAGGCATTGATCCGTCTGAACTCGTAATTAAGTTCGGAAAAGAGCTTGAAGATATAAATAATTCTTCTAATACTATATTGTCAGCTATTCAGCTTCTGGATAAAAAAAATGAACGTATAGAAGAAGTGATGAAAGGACTGGCAACTCAGGAGGATTTAAACAGCACTAAAAAGTGGATAAGTGATTTAGCTGCTCAAGAGCAGTTACTATCTCAGTCAGTGGATAATTTATCGGATAAATACTATAAAATAGACAATCTTGCGGAAAAAATCGATGCATCGGTAGAAATTATCGCAGGTTTAAAGACAATAATTTCTGATAAAGATGAGCAGAGTGCAAGTGCTGTAATTGACAGGTTATGTCAGCTAGAAGAACTTATAAAAAATGTTTCTTCTGATACTGAGTTTAATGACTTTAAACATTCCTTAGAGCAAGCTCTAAATGATATTTTTGAAGCGTCAGCAGTATTGAAGAGCGCTTTTGATGCTTCAAATAATGAATTAAAGGAAATAAAAACTTCGATTCAAACCTTAGATATAAATGTTAATTTCAAAAGTCTTGCTGCTGATTTAAGTAAATCAGAGCAGAGTGTAAAAGAGCATGTAAGTGTTGAAGGTGATAAAATAATCCAACTGGTTGATGTTAATGCAACCAGAACTCTGAATGAGCTTTCAAACAATGCTGAAAATCTCTCAGAAAAATTGTCTGAGGCACAGACTCTTATATCCGGGCTGTGTGAAAAAAGTTTTTCGGAGCTTCAGGAAAATCTGACCGGTTTAAAGAGTATTGTTTCGCAGATTGATGAAAACAATGTTTCTGCAAATAATGCAATATTCTCAAATATAACTGACAGACTTGCTCTTTTTGAGAGCAGTTTAAAAAACTCTCTTGAAAAACAGGAGGATTATGTTGCAAATTCATCAAGCCTGCTCATTGAGCAAATTAACAATATAAAAGATTTATCAGGAGTTCTTGATTATAAACTGGATTCTTCTGTTATAGAAATTAATAACTCAAAAACCGAATTGGAAGGGCTGAAGAAATCTGTAGAAGAGATGCTTGCTCTTGATTTTGTAAATAAGGTAAATGATTTTAAAGTAGACTTATATGCTGTAAAACAGGAGCTGACAGCACATTTTGAAACTACATCCAATGAATTTAGTGAAAAATATTCAAATGATTTATTCAGTAAATATGAACTTTTAATAAGTAAATTAGATATTGTTGAAGATGAGATAAAGCAGGCTCAGACAGATACTTTAACATCTTTAAAAAGTATACTCGATAATGTTTCATCTTCTCTTGTGGATATATTGTCTTATGTAAGCTCTCCAAAAGATATAAACACGGATAATATAGAAGCAAAACTGGATAATATCGCAAGAACTGTAAGTGACAACAGTCTGAGTTATATAGATAATGTCAAAGATACAGTGGATATTATAAGGACTCAGGTTGATAATAATATCAAAAGTTTACAGGAAGATACTTACAAACAGTTGCAGTTTATCAGTTCTTCTATAGAAACATCAAGCGAAGTTATAAGAGATGATATTAAAAATTCTTATAATAAGCTGCTTGAGGTTCAAGATAGGTTTGAAGAGATAAAAGAGACTATAAAACTCAATAATAACTCTCTTTCAACTAATATACACGGTGTTGTGGAAACAGCAATTACGTTGAAAGATGATTTCGATACCAGACTTTCATCTCTTAAGAATGCAATTTTAGACAAAGTAGCAGATTTTCAGAAGGAGTTTACGTGTGAAAATGCTGATAAAATTAGTGAAATAAAATTTGCTTCTGAATCATTACATGCGAAGCAGATTCAAAATACACAGGAGATAAAAGATGAACTAAGGGGCGAAATTGCACGTATTACTGGTTCTCTCAAATTGTGTATAGAAGAGCTCGCAGAACAGCTTTCAGGTACTTCAGCCAAAGTGGACAGTGTTAATCATGATATAGTAAATCTTGTTAAAAATGATTTCGGTTCGCAGGTTGAATTGTCTGTAGAAAATGTGAATACAAGTCTGCATGAATTTTCTGATGCGGTAGGGGAAAAGTTAGATGAAACTGTTTCTAAAATTAATGATTTAGGCGATACGGTTAATGCTCTTTCCAACAATACAACAACGGCATTAACTTCTACTCTTGCTAAAATTTTAGATAATTTCGTGTCATTAAAAGCTCTTATGGGTAATTTTAATGATAAGACAGCGGAAGATTTGCAAAAATCGGCTGAAACGATAATTGGAGAGTTTACAAAACTAAGAGATAAAATAGAAGTAGTTGATACGACTATTGATGAAGATCTTACACGTCAGTTGTCTATTTTGGAATCTAATTTTGAAGCATTAAACCATAATTTGGCGAATTTCTTTACACAGTCTAATGATGCAATAGGCAGCAGTATCAATACAGGTCTCGTTAATGTTTCCGAAGCCTTAAGAGTCACAGTGGTTAAAGGTCTGGAACAGTACAAAAATCAAATAGATGAACTTTTTAACAGTATTTCTGATGAAAACGGCAAACATATAAAATTAGTTGAAGCAAAAGTTATTGAATTAAATGATATTCTGCAAAAAACAATGAATGAACAGAATATTAAAGCTGCTGGTACTTTATCGGAGATGACTGAAAGTTTAAAAGATATAATATCTCAAAATATAGAAACCGCTGCTGCTGATTATAATGCCTTGAAGGACAATCTGGATAATTTTGCTAAATATATTGAAACACAAAATGTAACAACAGCAGAACAGCTCAAGTTTAAATTGAGTGATATTGCAAAATTAATTGATTCAGGTGTAAATGCGCAGACTCAGGAGATAACTAAAAGGTTTAATGAGCTGATTCTTGAAGTTTCGGAAATTTCCGGTTCTACAAGCGGTTTGAATAATGAAATAACAAACAGAGTATCCGTTATTTCAGATGAGATTAATTTATTAAAAACAAATCTTACCGAGTTTTTCACCGGCAGCTCAGCACAGGTTTTAAACAAATTAGATACAATTTCCGGTGAAATGTCAGATGAATGCAGCAACCTTTTAGGTTCTATCGTAAAAACAGTTACTGATTTACAGGATAAAATTAATACATTATTTGAACAAAATTCTTTGAATCTGATAACGCAGTTTAGTAATACAGGTTCAAAATATATTGAAGAATTAAATTTAAAAGCTCTGGAATTAAAAACAGCTTTTGAATCTTTGAATGACAGATTAGATAAAGATGAAATTTCAAGAATGAATGTATTTCAATCTCAATTAAATGAATTGAGTAATTCATTCAATGTATTGATAGAAGAAGCTAAGAATGTTACAAAAACGGAAGTGTCATCAATATCAGAGACGCTTATTAACAGCAGCAGAGAAGCTATGTTTGATGTTGAACAGGCAATCGAAGATAAAGTAAACTCAATACTGGCAACAAGTGCTGATATTGCAGCCGGTGAGCTTCAATCTATGGAAGCGTTTGCAAATAAAATCCTAAATGCTGTTAAAACATCACAGGAAATTACAAATAACTGCAAGGATTTTATTGCTGATTTCATAAGAGCAGAATTAGAGACAATATCTGATAATATTGAAAAAGAAACGGATGTTCTGGTAAAAGATTTATTGGAACAAATGAGTCTGTTAAAAGATTTTCAACGTGATGAGATTAGCAAACTAACAACTCAGCTTGAAGGTGTGGTTGAGGATTGTATTTATAATAATGTCAATGAGCTTAAATCATATATAGATGTAAAGAGTGATACATCAATACTTAACGGTAAACTGGACAGCATAAGTTCTGACTTGAGTAAAACAGCCGAGGACATGCTTGCTGCATCTAATAAATTGTTAACAGCAAGTGTTTTTGAGAATACTATTTCCGATATGAAATCTGCTAATAATCTGCTCATTTCATCAATGGCAGATAATTTGAACTCACAAATTCAAACTTTCGTAAAAAACAGCTTACAAAAAGATATTGACGATAAGTTTAATTTGTTTGATAAAAAGTTCGTAGATACTGTTGTAGATAAGTACGAAGAAATAAAAGTGATTTCATCCGCGTATAATAACGCTTTTGAAACTATACAAGCATCAGTAGAAGGTTTATTGTCAAAATTTACGGAATCAAAAGAAGAAATCTACAAAACACTCCTTTCTGTTGTAAACGGGATAAGCGGTGAAGTCGATGAATTAAACCTTAGTTTTGCAGATTTAAAAGCTCAAATGTTAAATAAATCTTTTGATGAAGCGTTTCAGGCATCAATTAACAAGCAAATCTCCAGCATTGAGAGCCTCGTTAATGAACAGCTCGGGTATATAGAAGATATTAGTGAACTTTGTTGCAGTAATCTTCCTGAACTGACAGAGATGAGTGCTCTGGTGAAATACAATGTAATCCAATCATTGACTGATTTGAATACGAGGTTGGATAATCAGGACATTTCAATACAAAAAGAGTTGACTTCACTGAAAACTGATGTAATTACGCAGTTTTTGAATATATTTAATCAGATTTCTTTTGTTGCTGAGCAGGAAGAAATACTTGATTTCATACAGGAAAAACATTCTGAGTTAATTTCTGTTTTAAGTCATATTGTAACTGCAGCAGATGATATAGAAAATGTAAAAGACAATGTTGCGTTATTAGATTTAAAAGTGGATACTGTAAAGAGCGATATTGATCAGATAAATGAAAAAATTACGTCAATTATATCTTCAAACGGAGAAGTTGACTATGTCTACAGTTTACAAGATCTGGAGTCAGATATTGCAAATTTAAGATTGACTTTAAATGAATTAAAAGATAATAATAATTCAAAAGAACTTGAAGAGCTTATAACTTCTACCAATAATATTTATTCACTGGTAGAGTCTTTGAAAAACGAACTGCCGAAATTTGATAGTGAAGAATTCAAGAAAGATTTCGAAGCTCTAAATGAAGATATAGTAAGCATAAGCACCCGAACCAACAAACTTATCCTTGCTTCAGATGAATCATATAAAACTTTGCAGGAAAATCTGCAGGACTTCAAGCTTGTAATTAATGATTTGGATGAAAGAACCCGTAATTTTGCCCGTGAAGCCGGTATTGACAGAATTGATAATAAACTCGGTGTAATAAATTCTATGATACAAAACGGAGCTAGAACAAATCAGGTGTTCAATCAGGTATTTGAATATCTTGCAGAATGGGTAGATAATGCAGGTGCACAGATTGCGGCTATATCTGATAAGGTTGAGACACTGGATGATATAGGTCAAATTAAAGTAATGCTGGAAGATTTAAAAGCAGAGGCAGAAGATGATTCTGACAGCACAGAATTGATTGAGGCTTTAAGTAATGTTTTTGAAAAACAGGCAAAGAAAATAAGTTCTTTGGAAGCCAAGCTTGACAGAGTAATTGTAGAAACTACAATTAGTAATAAGAATAACAAAGTTGATTTGGCTCCTTTTGAAGAAACTTTAAACAGATTTTTGGTTGCAATTGATGATAAAATGGTATCTCAGCAATCTAAAATAGATTCGCTGGAGTCTAAGTTAGCGGATGTTATGTCCATGATTAACCCGAAAGACACAGCCCAGTTAACGAAAAAAGTTGGCGGAATGGACAGGCAAATTGCGAAATTAAATAAAAGTATTGAAAAAATAGCGTCACATGTTGTTGAAAAATAATAACGGAAGTTTAAAAGATGTTGTAAAAAGCTCTAATGTCTTAACAGATATTGCCGAGCTGTATTGCTATGCCGAAGATTCTTCAAATTCTAAAAAAACAACAAAAACACCTGATGCAGTAGTTTTTGTCAGGAGTATTGAGGATGTCAGGAAGGTACTTTTGTATGCTAATAAGAATAAAATACCTGTAATTGCAAGAGGTGCGGGCACTAACATGGTGGGTGCCTGTACTTGTCCCGAGGGCGGGATTGTCTTAAATTTTTCCGGAATGAATAGGATTCTCGACTTTAATCCTGTCAATATGACAATGACCGTTCAACCCGGGGTCATATTAAACGATATTAAGTCACTGGCGGATAAAAACGGCTTATTTTATCCGCCTGACCCTTCTAATTTTAAAGTTTCAACTATAGGCGGCAGTATTGCACAATCTTCCGGTGGGGCATGTGCTTTCAAGTATGGTACTACAAAGGATTATATACTCAGTCTGACAGTAGTTTTGGCAGATGGTTCTATTATGAAGCTGGGCTCAAATACCATAAAAGATGCTGTCGGGTACCATTTAAACCAGCTGATTGTAGGCAGTGAAGGAACTCTGGCTATAGTAGTTGAAGCGGAATTAAAGTTAATCCCAAAACCGGAGTCAAGACGAACAATTGTAGGATATTTTGACACAATCGAAGCCTCCGTTGAAGCTGTTAATAATATAATAAAAAATAGGATTTTCCCTGCAACAATAGATTTCATGGATAAAAATTCAATAACTACAGTTGAACAATTTTTTCCTTGCGGCTTAAAGACCAATAAAGAAGCCTTACTTTTAGTGGACATAGATGGTTTTGAAACTTCAATGAACTATCAGCAAAATCTTGTTATGTCGGCTCTGGAGACTGCCGGAGCATCATTTGTCGATGTAGCGGTGAATGATGCCCAGATAGAAAAAATCTGGACGGCAAGAAGATCAAGTTTCGCCGCAACGGCAAAGCTTGCTCCTGATGTGCTTTCAGACGATATTATCGTTCCGAGAACTTCAATTGCAAAAATGGTAAGAGGCTGTAAGGATATTTGTGATAAATATAACTTAAAAGTGTGTATGGTCGGGCATCTAGGAGACGGTAATCTCCACCCGCAAATAGCTTTAAACCTTAATAATGAAAGTGAATTTAAACAATATTTCTTAGCAAAAGCCGAAATATACAATCTGGCTATTTCTTTGAACGGAACAATTTCCGCAGAGCATGGTGTAGGTATCGATAAAATTGAATATATCGGAAATATTATTGATAATTCCGTTATAGAACACATGAAAAAGATAAAAAAAATTTTTGACCCTAATAATATATTAAATCCCGGAAAGATATTTAAAATATAAGGAGAATTTATGGATATTATTGTTATTTATTGTACAGTACCGGATAAGAAGGTCGCAAGAAATATTACAAAAATCTTAATGAAACATAAGCTGGCGGCTTGTGTAAGTATGGTGGACAGAGTTAATTCCGTCTTTTCCTGGGATGGAGAAATTTGTGAGGAAAAAGAAGTTTTAATGATGATAAAAACAAGACGTGCAAATTATGCAAAGATAAAACTTGTTATTGAAGATTTGCATCCTTATGAAGTTCCCGAGGTTATAGCTCTGCCGGTAGTTGATTGTAGTGAAGATTATTTAAAATGGCTGGTCAAAGAAACAGGTTCATAGAGCTTATAAGATATTTTGAGTCTCTCGGGATAAGTGTTAATATCGGAAAAAATAAAGCCCGGGGAAATCAAGGACTTTTTATTGCCAAAAATGGCGATAAGTTCAGGATTGATATCTCAAAAAATGTTGATGATAAAAATATTTTATCAATTATGCTGCATGAGTTTGCACATTATATTCATTATCGTTATGACTCTTCATTAAAATCTCTTAATTTTATTTTTAATGAGGTTACAGACAGTGATATGGAAGAACTTTTGAATGTGACTGTTGATAAGGTCCCCAAAAATTCAGCATTAATTTTATACAATAAAAAAGGCGAACTTAAACGAAATATTAAAAAATGTGCTGAGACTATAAAACAATATTGTCCTGATTTTAAACTATCATTGCCGTATAATCCTCTGGAAAAAAAACTAAAACTTCCTGTAAAATATTTGCTTAAGTATGATAAAATTATTTACTTAAACAAAGTCTATTCTGTGGAAGAACTTGAAAATGATTTTCCTGATTTAAAAGATTACCAGTGTGCTTATATAAGGCTCAAATCTTTGCAACGAATGGCTTCAAGAGTAAATTCAAGAATCAATAGAATGAATAAATATTATAATACCCCGACGGAGTTATGGGCAAGATTTTTAGAATTATTTTTTACTGATTCTTTAAAAGCTGATAAATTAGCACCCAATCTGTCCCAAAAGTTTAGAAAGAGCCTGAAAGCCGGTAAAATAGAAGAGTTATCAAAAGTTAACAAAATATTACATACTATGCAATAAGGTCTTTATTTTTTTACTGTTATAGTATAAAATATAAGTAAAGGAAGAGAGATAATTATGATTACAAATATGAAAAAACAAAATCGTAAGGATGATGCTGTTTTACTTGCGTGGATAGCGATTATATTCCTTGTGGTTGTCTGGTTTGTTACCCCGCCGGGAAATAAGTTTACCCAGCTTTGCTTCTGGGGAAATAATACGAAATTCTTTTTTGCTAAAATGATAGGTACAAGTTCTTCTACTGAATATATATTTCATAGGAACAATGCTGTTTATTTGGCAAAAATGTATCCTAAAAAAGATACAGCGTTGAAGGAGATGGATAAAGCAATAAAAACTTTGCCGACTTATGCATCTGATCACGAATTAAAACGTTTGTATAAAGACAGAGCAGAAATAAAATTGTTTTTAGGTGATTACAAAGGTGCTTTAAATGACTTTGTTAATTCTGACATGATAACTTTTAATGACAGTTTAAAAGTAGCTTTATTATTCAAAATGGCAGGAAATTATAAAGAAGCCTTGTCATATTGTAATAACATTTTAAATAAAGATAGTGCAGCGTATGCCGGTTTTGCCTGCATGGCTGATATTTATACATCATACGGCAGACCTGATATTGCTATTAAAGTTTGGGATTTAGCTATTGACAGAAATAAGAACAATCCTAGAGCGTATGCGGACAGAGCTCTGGTAAAGAAAGCTATGGGTGATATTGACGGATATAATAGTGATGTTAAGATTGCAAAGGAATATTCTCCGGCAATTGATATTGAAGATTCAATAATTGAAAATACTTTACATCCAAAGATTCTTACACTAAATATTGAATAAATCTTAATATTTAATTTATACATTGTTTGCTGTGTTTGTTTTAAAATAGAATAAGATAGATAACCGGCGGAGCGATGGTATGAAATATTCTGAATATTCAGTGGTGATAGTAGGAAGCGGTGCAGCAGGTTTATATGCGGCTTTAAAAATTTCCCAGCAAATAAATTTACCTGACGGGATTTTATTGGTAACAAAATCTTTTCTTGGTGACAGTAATTCTATGTATGCACAAGGCGGTATTGTCGGTGTACTACATCAGAATCCTGATGATGCTGTCGAAAAACACGTTGTCGATACTCTTAATGCCGGTGCAGGGCTTAGTGAAAGAGATTCTGTACAATATATCTCAGAAGTTTCGGATGAAGTTATTAATGATTTAATGGATAACGGGGTTAATTTTGACAGAAATGAGTCCGGCAGCTTAACATTTACTCTTGAAGCCGCTCATAGCGTAAGAAGAATATTACACTCAGGCGGTGATGCAACGGGACGCGGTATTACTCAGGCATTGTGTGATGATGTCAGAAATAATGAAAATATTGTAGTAATGGAAGATGCAATTGCAGCAGAGCTTCTTGTAGATTCTGATAATGAATGCAAAGGAGTAATTGTCTATAATGAGCTAACCGGCGAACATGAAATTGTTTACACTTCCGCTCTGGTTCTTGCAACCGGCGGGCTGGGACAGCTTTACAAATATACAACAAACCCGGAATGTGCAACAGGTGACGGTATTGACCTTGCATATAATGCAGGAGCTATAATTCAGGATATGGAATTTGTTCAATTTCACCCTACAGCTCTGGCTCTGGAGCCTAACAGCAAAGACAGATTTTTGATATCAGAAGCTGTACGGGGCGAGGGGGCTAAATTAATTAACAATCACGGTGATGAATTTATGTCAAAATACCATGATAGGCGCGAATTGGCTCCGAGAGATGTTGTTACCAGAGCAATATACAGTGAAATGAAACAAGAGCATAAGTTCAACGTATTTTTAAACGCTTCGATGATAGATTCGTTAAAATTATTAAAGCGTTTCCCTACAATTTCTAAAAGATGCAGCGAAAAAGGTATAGATATCTCTAAAAATCCTATTCCTGTGGCACCGGCTGCACACTATAGTATGGGCGGAATTAAAGCTACTGTTGAGGGGAAAACTTCAATACGAGGGCTTTATGCAATCGGGGAATGCGCTTCGACAGGTTTACACGGGGCTAACAGGTTAGCCAGCAACTCGTTATTGGAGTGTGTTGTCTGCGCGTATGAACTCGCTGATTACCTTTCGTTTGCAAATCTGACAACTCCTAAAAAAATAGATGACAGTATACGTAAAATTATTGATATTTATTCGCAGCCAATAAGTGAGACTGATTATAATATTAATGAACTCAAGAGTAAGTTAAAAGAGATTATGTGGAATAATGTCGGTATAATAAGGTCTCAAGAATCATTAGAGGACGCAAAATACAAGATTAATTTATTGAAAAACGGGTTTAAACGCCGGAGAAAATGCTTAAACAGGGATGAATACGAGTATAGAAATATGCTTACGGCAGCTTCATTAATTGTCGAAAGTGCTTTAGAAAGAAAAGAGTCCCGCGGAGCACATTGCCGTTCGGATTATCCGCAGGCAGACAGTATTGCTAAACATTCAAATATGATAAAGAATTCAGAAAAGGAGCTTGTGTATGTTAAATAAATTTTTCATAGAAGAGCATATAAAAAATGCTTTAAACGAGGATATCGGATTTGGAGATATTACAACAGATTATTTAACAACAGAAGCTGATATGATGAGCTGCACCTTGAATACGCGTGTGGACGGGATATTTTGCGGCAGGGATGTCTTTGAATCTGTATTTAAAATATTATCACCTAAAGTGGATATAAAATTCTATTTTAATGATGGTGATATTATAAAAAAAGGTGATAAAATAGCTGATATATCCGGACCTGCTAAATATATTCTTATGGGAGAGCGTACAGCACTAAATTATATTCAGCGTATGAGCGGAATTGCAACAGAGACGAACAAATATCAGAAAGCAATAGGCGAATATAAGGCAAAAATAGTTGATACAAGAAAAACTACGCCGGGCTTTAGAGCTTTTGAGAAATATTCAGTTAAAATGGGCGGCGGAAGTCTGCATAGATTCAATCTTGCTGATTGTGCAATGATTAAGGATAATCATATAAAATTCGCCGGCTCATTAACAAATGCCGTAACAAAGCTTAAACAACATATTTCTCATGCGCACAAAATCGAAGTGGAATGCGATACATTAGAACAGGTGAAAGAGGCTCTTACATGCGGCGTTGATATTATTATGTTTGACAATATGGATTTGAATACAATGCGTGAGGGGGTAAAACTTATTAATGGTCGTGCTATTATAGAGGCGAGCGGTAATGTTAATTTGAATATAGTGCATGACATTGCTGCAACGGGAGTTGATATTATATCCTCAAGTGCTATAGTTGCAAAGGCTCCGACATTGGATTTGGGCTTAGATATGTAATCAGGCGCGTTTTATTTTGTTGAGTTCATTATCAAGCTCGCGTTTCTGGTTTTTTATGTCCTGTAAATCTAAATCTAATTCGTGAACCTGACTTTTGATTTGTGCAAGTTCGTTGTTTAATTCACGTTTTTCATCTTTAATCTTGTTGGTTTCAATGTCAAGTTCACGTTTTTGGTTCTCAATATCTCGTTGTTCCTGAGCAAGTGTGCTGCTAAACGTCGATTTGTAAGAAAAGTTGTTAAGAGCAAATATTTTCATATAACCTCCATCAAATATATTAAAACATCTAAATATAAATTTTGCTATTATTTAACAAAACTATGTTAAAATTAATGTATGACTCCCTGTAGCTCAGTTGGATAGAGTGCAGGTCTCCGAAGCCTGAGGTCGCGGGTTCAATTCCCGCCGGGGAGGTTTTATTTACAGCGAGAATATGTTATACTCTATATGTAACTTGGAATTTGAGGACATGCCCTGTGGGTTTTTTCGATAGTATAAGAAATTTTAAACGTCAGCTGGATCAGGTTGAATCTACGGTATATTCAGGTAAACAGTCATTGCTTGAAGTATATGAGATTAATGCCAAGTTAGAGGCTGAAATTGCTGACAGAACGCGGGAACTGGATAGGGCTAACAGACAAATGCTTACCCTGCAGCATATCTGGGATATGATGAATTCTTCCAAGCCTCTTTCAAGCGTTTTGAATGCTATAGTTAATAGTTTGCAAGGTGAACTGGGGTATTTGTACAGCTTTATTGTAAAAGAAAAAGCTGACAATGACGGAACTTATCTTCAGGTCGTAGCATCATCAAGAGATGATTTGGATACAAAATTCTGGGAGAAATTTAACTGCAATGTGTCAGATTTTAGAATGAATTTCCCTGATATTCCAGAACTCAGGAATGCTGTAAAAAATAATCAGATTTATCAGTCAGTAAATTTAAATGAGCTTATTTGCGGGCTGGTACCTGATTTTAATAAGGATGGTGTAGATGATTTTTTAAAGGAAGCCAATATGAAATCCTATATTCTGGTTCCTTTGAAATCCAAACAAACGCATTTTGGCTCGCTTCTGGTATTCTCCTCAAGAGAAAGAGTCAGCGGCAGTGAATTGAATTTTTTAAGTCTTTTTGCCAAACAAATAGAACTTGCTATTACTATAGCGGATCTGTTTGAGGCGGTTAAGGAGCAGGCTGTAACTGACGGCATGACAGGACTGTATAACAGAAGATATTTTGAAGAATTTATAAAAAAAGAAGCTATCCGTGCAAACCGCCAGAATCAGAAATTTACTGTAATCGGACTGGATTTAGACCATCTGAAGCAAATCAATGATACTTATGGTCATAATTACGGCGATATTGCCATTAAAGCTATAGCGGAAGTCTTAAAAAATAACGCCAGATCAATCGATATTGCGGCAAGAATGGGGGGAGAAGAGTTCAATCTTATACTTCCGGGGGTTGATTCAGCAGGCGGATGTATAGCTGCAGAGCGTATCAGAAAGGCTATTGAAGCTGTTGAACTTGAAAAAATCGGTCATATAACGGCAAGTCTCGGGGTTGCAACTTACCTGGAGCATTCTGATGATATTGAAGAGCTTCTGGAAATTACTGACAGAGCCATGTATGAATCCAAGAGAAATGGCAGAAACAGGGTTACAATTGCGCGTCCTGCTTATGAAACTTCATGGCAGGAAATTGCCGTTAACACATTTATTGATATCTTAACAAAGCATAGGATTCCTGTTGATGATGTGACTTCAAGACTTTTAACAAAGAAACTTGAAGAGATGAATATAAACAATGAAAAGCTTTATCAGGTTGCGGACAGCCTTGTAGAAACTTATAATCCGGAACATATTCAAGGTAGTGTAAAAAAGAAAGTTGAAATTGCAAGTCTGCTTGCAAAACGCTTTGATTTACCAAAAGAGGCTGTAGACAGGCTAAAAATAGCAGTTCTTCTCTATGATATAGGAAATACAATGCTTCCGAAAGAAATTTTAAGAAAAAAAGAGCCTTTGACAGAAGAGGATAAGGCTTCTATTAAGCAGCATCCCGTTATTGCTGCAAGAGAGATTCTTAAACCTATATCTAATATAACAGAAGTTATTCCTATTATTGAAAAACATCACGAGAACTGGAACGGAACAGGATATCCTTCAAAGTTATCGGGAGAAGCAATCCCTATAGAATCTCAGATTATATTGATTGTGGATGCTTATTTTGCGCTTCTTGAAAAACGTCCTTACAGAGAGGCTATGTCAAAGGAAGAAGCAATTAAACAGATAGAGCAGGAAATTAATCAAAAATGGAGCGAAAAGCTTGCCGGTGAGTTTATAGGCATATTAAGAAACGATTTGGACTAGAATGATTGAGCTTTTAATATTATTTGAATTAAACAGAAAAGTATTAACAATGTATGGAGTTTCAAAGGAGATTAGAAACTCGTTTTCCGTCCTTACAACCCCGAGTTACGGAACGATTAAACCTGCTCTTACAAGACTCGGAACCGGAGGATTTGTAAACTCTCAAAAAATAATGTCACAAGGAGGCAGACCCTCTGTATACTATTCAATTACAAAAGAGGGGGTAAATGAATTGAAGCGGTTAATTTGTGAACCTCCGCTGGAGAATCCTATCCAGTTTCTGCCTGCGGCAAGGATTAAACTCGCCTGCGCGGATATTTTAAATCAAGAAGAGCGGGTGAAGCTTTTTAGTCAGCTAAAAACTAAGGCTGAAAGTATTTTAATTGATACGCAAAATTTGATTAGATCAAAAGAATTGGCGTTTTATCCGAGAATGGTGTTTGATAATCTGATGTGCGAATACAAAAATTTTATAACTCTTGTGGAAGGATTTGAGCATGCCGGCAATAGTGAGCAGTGTTGAACCCGGTTCAATAGCCCAAGAGCTGGAAATCACATCCGGAGATATTCTCCTCTCTATTGACGGAGAAAAACCTCAGGATATGATTGATTATCAATTTATGATAAAAAGCGAGTTTTTGACCATTGAAATTCAAAAGCAAGACGGCTCAATAGAAGAAATAGAAATTGAAAAAGATTTTGATGAAGATTTAGGCATAATATTTGAAAGCGCTGTATTTGACAGAGTGAAACCATGTCTTAATAATTGTATATTTTGTTTTGTTGCCCAGCAGCCAGAGGGACTACGTGATACATTATATATAAAGGATGATGATTACAGGCTTTCATATTTGCAGGGAACTTATATTACAACTACAAACCTTACCGATAAAGACAGGGAACGGATTGCAAGAATGCATCTTGGACCTTTTTACATCTCTGTTCATACAACGAATCCCGAGCTTCGTGTTAAAATGCTGAGAAACCCTAATGCAGCAAAGATTATGGAAAATTTGAGATGGTTTAAGGATAATGAGATTCCGTTTCATGCACAAATCGTCCTCTGTCCTGGTTATAATGACGGAGCGGAGCTTGAAAGGACTCTAAAAGATTTAGAGACTCTCGGAGAGGCACTTTTATCAGTCGCAATAGTTCCTGTCGGAGTAACGCAATTTAGAGATACTGAATTAAAGACGGTAGACAAGAGAGTTGCGGAAGAGACTATAAATATTTCATCAAAGTATGATAAAGTCCGCTGCTCTGATGAATTTTTTCTGCTAGCCGGTATGGAAATACCGAAAGCAGAGTATTATGGAAACTTTTCACAATTAGATGACGGAGTTGGGGCTTTGAGAACACTTGTAGATGATTTTGACTCAATAGAATTGCCTTGCAGACTTCAAAAGCGGATGAAAATATCATTTGCCTGTTCCGTTGCCGCAAAATCAGCTTTTGAATACATTGCAGGCAGAATGAATACAATTGAAGGGCTTGAAGTAAATGTTAATCCTGTCAAATCGACTTATTGGGGTGCAAATATAACTGTTGCGGGGCTTATTACTTCTCAAGATTTGATTAATGCTATTAAAGATATTGATGCTGATTACATAATTGTTCCTTCAATTATGCTAAAACCATATTCAGACCTCTTTTTGGACGGTGTTTCTTTAAAGGAAGTAAAAAATAAAACAGGTAAAAATATTTTTGTTACACAGGATAATTATTCTGTCCGTGAAGTAATCAAGTTGTTTAAATAATTCTGCGTAGTAGTAATTACTCTCTACTATCCAATACTTTACCGACTCTCAATTGTTTTAATATGATTTCTATAAAAATTGTATATAAAATATAAGCAGGGTGGGTAATATACTATAAAGCGGGTGTATTATTTAATATTGGAGTAGGGGATACAATAATACAAACTACCCCGATAGGAGGATTTATAAAGATGAGTACAGCAGCAGTAAGCGCGGAGAAGAAAACAATCAGTGTAATTATTATTGAGGATTTTAAGCTTACAAGAGTAGGGCTTAGATGCGCTCTTAATTCTAACGAGGATATAAAAGTTGTAGCAGAATCTGACAACGCTACTGACGGATTAAGACTAATCGAACAATATACGCCAGATATTGTTTTGATGGATTTAGGGCTTGCAGGGATGAACGGTATTGAGGCAACAGTTAAGGTTAAGGAAATGAACAGAGATATAAAGGTTATTGCACTAACTTCTCACGATAGAGAAGAAGAAGTAATTGCCGCTTTATCTTCGGGAGCAATGGCGTATTGTCTTAAAGATATTGACCCTACTAAGCTTGCAGATGTTATAAGGGATGTTAAAAACGGTGTCTGCTGGCTTGATCCTGTTATTGCCAGAAAAGTTCTTGATTCTTTCCCTAAGCAGGAAACGCTTGGTATTTTAAAGGATAAATCCTCTGAAGAAGGTCGGGTTCCGCTTACTGAAAGAGAGTTTGAAGTTCTAAAACATCTGGTAGAAGGTAAAAGTAATACAGAAATTGCTAAAGAACTTATCGTAAGTGTTCATACAGCGAAAGCACATGTTTGTTCAATTTTGCAGAAAATGTGTGTAAATGACAGAGTTCAGGCGGCAGTAAAAGCCGTAAAAGAGGGGTTAGTTTAATTCTTGAACCATGAGAATATATCAGGGCAGGAGATAAGTCCTGCCCTGTTTTGTATTCTGATTAGTTTATGCTAAAATCAGAAAAAAGGATTGGAATTTTGACTGTAAAAATAGCTGTAACAGGAAAAAGCGGAAGCGGTAAAACTACTATTACCAAAGCTTTATTAAAAAATATACAAAACAGATTTCCTGATAAATCAATACTACTCTTTGATAATGACCTTACGAGCGAACTTGCCCATTCTTTTGGTCTGGATATAAGAAATACAATTTATGGTATAAGAAGCGGCAAGCACGAATACAAAACCGGCATTCCCGAAGGAATGACAAAGCATGAGTATATTGAGTGGGCAATGGAAGATATTCTTGTCTCTTTGAGTGAGAATGTTGATATAATTGTTTCGTGGTTTGTCGGTGCTAAAGACTGCCGCTGTCCGATTACTGGACAAATTAACGATGCCTGTCAGAGGCTTATTGAAAGATATGACTTTGTAATCTTTGACTGCGAATTTGACCTTAAATACTTAAATCAGTTAGTCGATACTAATATCGATTTAGCCCTGATTGTTACAAATCCGACTTTGGATTCTATTCACCTTGCAAAGCGAATATCGGAATTCTCTGCAAAATATGCGGCAGGGGGACAGTTGTGTATTGTTGTGAATAAAGTTAAAGATGAAGATATGAATCTCATTTCAGTTCAACTTCAAGATATTGAAACGGATGTTGTAGGCACTATCCCTTTTGATAAAGAGTTAGAATCCGGTAAATTGGACAGAAATTCTAATGTAGTAAAAGAGGCGGTTGATCAGTTTTACTTCAGGCTGAATCTGCCGCAGGAGAACAAGCAATGATTCTGGATGGAAAAGCTGTTTCGCAAAAAATTCTGGAACAAGTAAGGAAGAGAGTTGAAGCTGAAAATATTAAGGCTCATCTCGTTGTAATCCTCGTAGGAGAAGATTCTGCAAGTAAAATTTATGTCAAAAACAAAAAGATTGCTGCCGAGAAAGTCGGAATAAAGTCTACAGTAATAGAACTTCCTGACTCTACAACAGAATCAGAGCTTCTGGATAAAATTGATAAATTGAATAAAGATCAAGATGTAACAGGGATTCTTGTCCAGCTTCCTCTGCCTGAACATATAGATAAAAACAAAATCGTACAGGCAATATCTCCTAAAAAAGATGTTGACGGATTTACGCCGGAGAATGTCGGAAAACTTGCCATCGGGCTGGAACCGTACTTTTATCCTGCAACTCCGCAGGGAATAATAATGCTTCTTGATGAGTATAAAATTCCGCTTGAAGGCGCAGATGCGGTTGTAATAGGGCGTTCTAATATTGTAGGCAGACCAATAGCACAAATGCTTTTGAGAAGAAATGCAACAGTCACAATTGCACATTCTTACACAAAAGACCTTGAAAGCAAAATAAAAACCGCTGATATCGTTGTATCTGCGGTTGGTAAAAAGGTTGTAAGATGTAAGATGGTTAATAGAAATTCTGTTATTGTTGACGTCGGAATCTTTAGAGGCTCCAATGGCAAACTAACCGGTGATGTGGACTTCGATTTAGTTTCACCGTCTGTAAAATACATAACTCCTGTACCTGGAGGAGTCGGTCCGATGACCATAGCATCATTAATGTACAATGCATCAAAGGTTTATCATTAATTATTATGACTGCAATAAACCTGTGTCCTGAGCAGCATTTGAAGTAGCTGTCTTCTGACCTTCCTGCTGAGCTCTTAATTGTTCAAGCATTGATTCATACATTGTCTGCATTGTGTCATACTCTACATCCATTTCAGCAAGTTCTAATGATAATTCTTCATTATACTGTTTTACTTTTGCGTGAGCGTAAGCATCAGCGAGTTGCTCGTTTTTGTTGTTTTCACCAACTCTAACTCCGCCTGCGGTTAATTCCTTAGTATTATCAATAGCAGAATCAAATGCACTTTCCCATTTTTCTTCGTACTTAACCTGCTTTGATAACTTTTCACTGTTAGCTTCGTACTTGCCGCTCCAGTAAATCTGCTGCTGGGTATAGTAGTTAATCTCTGCTTTTGTGTTTAATAATGTTCCTAATAAAGCTGCTGTGTTTGCCATCTTTCTATACCTTATTTTTCATCTTACATATATATAAAGTATTTAATTAATATGTAATTTCAATAAGGTTTATATTTGTTACAAAACTTAATACAAAACTCTAAAAACGAAAACTCCTGATAATTAATCTTATCAGGAGTTTTAAATCTTATATATAACAAATTTAGTTGTTGCTGAGAACAAGTCTAAATGTTGCTAAATTCTTGATTGAAAGCATTCTGTGTTTGTTGCCCTGCTTTTCTGCTATAGCGAAAATTCTACAGATTCTCTGAATTTCTTCTACATCCTGTCTGGTTTCCAATTTGTAAACATTATTGATTGGATCTGATATAACTGACATTGCTGCGTTTAATTCTTCTTCTTTCATGCTTCATTTCCTTTTCTATGCTTATGTATATATAAAGTATTTCATTTCAAAAAAATTGCCTTTTTTATTTAAAATATTAAGTTTTGTAAAGCAGAATAATAAAAAAAACATACTGAAACTATGATTATGATTGCTAAATATTGTTTTTTATAGTATCTTGATTTTGTGGTTAATAAAGCATTAGATTTTGGTGTTATATTGGAGAAATGCGGTATCGAAAGTGATACTCCGGCAGTTGTTCTTAAAAATATTGCAGCAGAACTTGAGAATTTGCAGGAGTCTGATAAACCTGAATTTATTAATTATATGCTTATTAATATAAAAAATGGTGAAGTGCTTGCCGGTATTATTAAAATGACAGGCGTTATGGAGGCGGCATTGATTCTGCCGGTACTGCTGGATTTTTTGTTGTTGAAAAATTATGATAGTGAATACTCAGATGAGTTAATTAATGCCAGAGCAATGTGTGCAAAAGTTATTGCCGGTTTTAAAGAAACTTCTGCAGTTGGAGCTTTGCTGTATTGTTTAAATAACAAGAATGAAAATTATAAAGTACGTCTTGCCTGCGCTGACGCTCTGGGCAGAATTGGCGACAGATATGCTGTTATGCCGTTAATTAATGTAGTTCAGGACGAAGATGAAAAATCTGTTTATGTTCAGGAATCTGCAACTTTTGCTCTCGGTATGCTCGGCGACAGCAGTGCAATTGATCCTCTAATAAGTATTATGGAGGCAAAGCAGGGATTGATAGGCAAATTTTCTTTTTTAAAAGAACGTATTGTTGAGGCTTTAGGCAAGCTTAATCCGAATAATAAAAAAGTCTTGCAGGTCTTAAAAAATTCACTTCTTGACTCTTCTCCAATGGTAAGGATTAATGCAATTGAAGCTTTGATGAACAGTGATTATGAAAACGCTCCGGAAATAATCAAAGAGGCGTTGAATGACGAAGATGACGAAGTTAAACGCAATGCTTTAATTGCATTATATAATCTTAAAGGGCGGGATATTCTTGATGAAGTAATATCTCTCCCCGGTTATGGTAATTTCTTAAAAAATGAAGCACAAAATTTGATTGATGAGTATGAGGAAGAGTAGTTGAAAAAAGCAATTATATTAATGTCGGGAGGATTAGATTCCGTAGTTGCGGCAGGATTTCCGCAAAATGAATACAATATTGAACTTGCACTTACATTTGACTACGGGCAAAAAGCCGCAAAAAATGAAATTAAAGCTGCAGAAGATATTTGCAGATACTACAATATAAAACATCAAGTTATAAAACTGGATTGGTTAAGAGAAATAACTCACACATCGCTTGTTTCAAATGATGAAATTCCGGTACAAAATCTCGGAACTAAAGAGAGTGCAAAAGCCGTATGGATTCCTAATAGAAACGGTTTATTTTTAAATATTGCAGCCTCTTTTGCTGACTCCTTCGGGTATGATTATATATTATTCGGCGCCAATAAGGAGGAAGGCGGAACATTTCCGGATAACACGGAAGAATTCAGAGAAGAAATTTCAAAAGTTTTTGAAACTTCTACACTAAAGAAACCTAAAGTCATTGCACCCTTGATTAATTATACCAAGGATGATATAGTAAAAATTGCGATAGAGAATGACATTCCGCTTAACCTTATTTGGAGTTGTTACGGGTCGGGAAAGTATCATTGCGGGGAGTGCGAATCCTGTCGCCGATTAAAGAATGCCTTAATTACAAATCAAAAAGAAGATTATATAATTTTTGAAAAATGATGAAAACAAAATTAATAAAAGAAGAGATAAAGTATATCGGCTCACAGCTTGCACCACACTGGATTTATAAAAACTTTGGTCTGCAAGGCGATGCAATAGTTGCCTTTAGAGGTGAATGTGAAGTTAAATTAACCGAAATGGTTGATATAGAGGATGTTATCAATAATGAGCCAATTTACAGCAAATATATGCTTAGTTTTATTTCAGAACAGTTCGGAGTAAATCTGGTTGAAGGAGTTTTTAGGCAAAGGCTTTTGATGTGTATTATTAAAGAATTGCTTGAAGAAAGAGGTATTTTTGTCAAAAGAAATGGTGATGATTTAATAGTAGGCGGCGGCAAATTATCCGTATCTATTGCAACCAAGTCAGTAACTTCAATATTAATCCATACCGGACTTAATATCCTTTCAGAAGGTGCACCGGTAAAAGCTTCCGGACTTACAAGTGAATTAGGTATAACAGACATAGATGAATTTGCAATACAAGTTATGAGCCGGTATGCAGAAGAAATAAATGACATACAATTAGCAAGTACGAAAGTGCGCGGAGTATAAGATGGGAAAACAGTTTGGGTACAAAAAGTATATGAAAAAGGAGGCGCAGCAGGATAATAATTCATTGCTAAAAATTTTTGTAATCTCTTTTTTCGGAATGCTTCTGGTATTTACTTTTCTTATAAAATCATTTTCACCTACAGTTGATACAACAATAGGAGATTATTCGCAGGAAACGGAAGAACAGGAACCTGTAGAGGAAGCTAAAAAAATTGTAGATGACAGACTTACTATGATACAGAGTGAAGATCAAGGACGAAATTTTTCTGAGTTGATGGCGAACTCGGATGACGTAAAAACAACCCGTCAGGATAGGCAGGATAAGACTCAAGAGACATTGATAGAAAATTCTGTAGAAACAACATCTGATGTTTCTTCTATGCAACCGCCGGAACCGCAGGCAGAACCGGTATATAAAGTTTTTGTAGGAACTTATACTTCTGCTGAGCAGGCAAAAGTTGCAAAAGAAATAATTCAGGAAACAGGAACCGGTTTAAACCCAATTGTAAAATGTCTGGGATCAAATAATTATACTTTACAGGTAGGTATATTTAAAAATAAACAAAGTGCTGAATCTTTATTATACACAGTTCAGCAAAATCATTTACCTGGCAGGATTGTACAAGATTATTAAGCTTTGAAAATAAATCTTTACATCGTGAAATATTTTGACTAAAAATACAAGTTTTGTGATACATTATATATATGAAATCCGTTATGGGGAATTAAGTTAGACTATCATAGGTTAATATAGGAGATATTTGATGCCTAATTATTTGACTAAGGAAGAGATAAGACAGTGGAGGAGTTCTCTGGAAAAAATTACACTGGAAGAGTTTGCAGCCAGATTGGGAAAAACAGTAGAAGAGAAAAAACCGACTAATGATTTAGTTGATATTATTATGACAAAAGGAACTTCTTCTACTACTGATACAAATATAAATGACGGTTTTTCCAGAATAGCAGAAAGAGCTTTTGAACGAGAAAGACAGATATCTCACACTCCATTTTCAATAAGCAGAGAGCAATTATTACAAAAAGCAAATAATACTCAAAAAAGAACCATAGAGAATAATACGTTAAAAGAAAAGTCTAAAACTAAGAAAAATACGACACAAGAAAAAAGTTTTATTATTGAAGAGGAAAATTCAGTTCTTGATAATGCTGCAGAATTAGCAGCAAAAAAGGATGTCCAAATTAAATTAAAAAAGGCTCTTACAGATAGAGAGCAGATGGTTTTTGATTATTTAATGACAAATATCGGCAAAACTGTATTTGCTAAGGATCTTGCAAATTTATTAGATTTGCCGAGAGACTATGTTTATAAGTATATAAAGAATTTACGTGCAAAAATTGAAGGTGACAAGCTTAAAAATGTGCCGTCCGGCGGGTTTGTTTTGTCTGAGTAATGATGAAAGTTGTAAATTTACTTGAATTTATTAATAAAGCAAAAGACTTATACACATTAGATTATGCAAGATGTGATAATAATCTTGTAAATTTTCTTGACTTGATGACAGAAGATGAACAATTTACTCAAAAAGTAGATTTAGGTATAATTTTTGTTAATCAGAAGACTTTTGACCAGTATACAATAGTAGACGGAGTTAATAGACTCCTGTCATTGTCGTTATTATTACATGCTGTATGCGAATGCTATAAAAAAACAACGGCACAAAACGAGAAAGCCATAAAAACTATCCGTTCAAAATATTTGCTTACTAATCATCGTATAAAGCTTCACTTAAATGAAAAAGACAGCATTATATATTCAAAAATTATTAACGGAGAACGGCTTTCGGGACATGAAAAACAGTCTGCAATATTTAAACTGCTCCATAATTTCTGGTCTCAAATTAAAGAGGAAAAACTTCAGGCTGCGAATATTTTTACAATGTTGAAGAAAGTATTTGTGACGCTTGTAGAAACAGATAACGTATCGAAAAGAAATTTATATTACAAGCTAAACGGAGCCAGAAAGCTTAACCAGATTGCTTTAATAGAAGATTACTTAAAGGAAAACGGTATAGAAGATGACTGGAATATAATAAGAAATAAGTATTTCCCTAATGAGAGTGATTTAATACAATTTCTTAAAGACTTCTTTATAACAAAATTCAATTATAAAGAATTCAATCCGGATAGACTTTACGAGAGTTTTGTTAACTATTTTGAGACAATGATGCAGTATATGCCTGAAGATACTGTAATAAAGAAAATGAAGAAGTCTGCGGCTTTATATTGCAACATCATAAATGTTAATTTTAAAAATGACACTGTAAAGCAGGCGTTCATAAATATAAAAAAGAATTCAGGCGAAGACACTTATGCTTATATTTTAGAAGTTTACGAGGACTATCTTGATAATAATATATCGGAAACAACATTTATAGAAATTCTTAATACAATTGCAGATTATCTGAAAAATCGTAAAAATACAGATAATAAAGTATCTTTTAATGAATTAATTCAATATTTAAATGCATTTATTACCTGCAAATAAGAAATTGGAAAATATATTAACAACATTTGCCATTGACGTTTTATACTATAAATAGGAATTAAGAATATAGTATAGAAAGTTTATTGGAGGGCTTAATTATGTGCAAAAAACATATAAATAATCTGTTGCATTTTTGCAGGAATCTGTATGAAAATTTAGAAAGAATAAATACTATTATAGTAATTACACGTAATTATTATGAAAATAAAGAAATGCACGGTCAGTATTACAACCTGCCGGAGGAGTGTACGATACATATAAGCAGAGAAAGAAGTCATTGCATCAATATGCTGTCCCTGCTATTTGATGAAATAATTGTTCTTAAACGCGGATTTGAGACAATAGAGGACGAGTTACATGATAACGCCGACAATCGCAGCTGATAGATAACAGCTGAGCGTTCCGCAGATTAAAGCTCTTAAGCCGAGTCTTGCCAGATTTTTTTTCTGATTAGGTGCAAGTTCACCTATACCGCCTATTTGAATTGCAATGGAACCGAAGTTACCAAAACTGCATAGGGCAAAGCTTGCAAGCATAAAGCTTTTTGCCTGCAGGGTCGGTGCCAGATGCGAAAGATCGACATAGGCAACCATCTCGTTAAGTACGAGTTTTGTACCCATTAAAGCACCTACAATTGAGGCGTCTTTGAGTGGAACGCCAATTATAATCGCGAATATTGCAAATATTTTACCTAATATGAATTTAAGCGAAAGGTGGGTAAGGAATGCAAAATGAGAGCAGCCCGGACAGAATTTGTAAAGCAGCAAACCGCTCATTCCTAAAATCCAGTCAATAAAGGCAACAAGTGCTACAAGAGCCAGAATCATTGCTGTAACATTTATTGCGACTTTCATACCTTCTGAAGCGCCATTGGAAATAGCTTCAAACACATTTGCAAAAGTTCTTCTCTTGGAAATTCTGATATTGTCTCGTGTTTCCGGCTCTCCTGTTTCAGGATACATAATTTTGGCTAAGATTAGCGCTCCCGGGGCTGCCATTACAGACGAAGCCAGTATATAGTGGGCAGGGATTCCCATA
The DNA here is from genome assembly GCA_944324185.1 of Candidatus Gastranaerophilales bacterium. Taxonomy (GTDB): domain Bacteria; phylum Cyanobacteriota; class Vampirovibrionia; order Gastranaerophilales; family Gastranaerophilaceae; genus CAG-196. The sequence goes on from CALUVI010000002.1 coordinate 82,162, forward strand.
CCTATATAAATCGGCATAATAGCTCCGGAAATACAAGCCATAGAGCCAGACATTGAAGCCAGAAGTTCAGAGCGGGTAAGCTTTTCCAGATAAGGCTTAATCATGATTTGTGCAAGAATTTGTCCGACAAATGAGCTTGCTACGTTTGAAAGAGCTTCTGCTCCTGATACGTGCATAATTTTGTTCATAGCTTTGCCGAGTGCCGCAACAACACGCTGCATTATGCCGTAATAATAAAGTATATTAACAAGCACCATCATGAATATATTTGTACAGATCAGCTGTACGGCGAAAATGCTGCTTCCAGCACCAAATAATTCGCTCAACCTTGTTTTTTGAAGCAGAGGTCCAAACACAAATAACCCGCCTTCAGTTGCAAAATCAAGGATTTTCTTGATAAATGCGCCTATCATAAGAAAGATTTTTTCACCTAAAGGGACTTTAAATATAAAGATTGCAAGTAATATCTGTAATATAAAACCTGTAACAATAGTTTTATAATTAATAGCTTTTTTATTATTAGACATTAAAAATACAATTAAAAATATAACAATAATGCCTATAATCCCGACAAATCTTTCCATTCATACTCCTAAGTTTTATGATTAAAATTATTATATCAAAAAAGAAGCTGCCCCGGTTAGACAGCTTCAATATAATTTACAATTTCTTCTTCTGTATTCATCTCTGTTGTACAAACCAGAATGTGACGGCTATCCAGCTTTATTCCGCCAAGAATATTTGCCTCTTTGAGCTTTGACAGAAATTTATCAGAATCAGGAACTTCAATTACAAATTCATTAAAGAAGTTTTTATTGAGAGTTTTAATTCCTTTACCGTTAAGCATCTTAGAAAGGGCATGCGCCATATTTGCAGAAATTATACCTGTTTCGCGGAATCCCTCTTCACCCATAAGGCTCAGATAAAGAGTTGCAGAAAGCGCAATTAAAGACTGATTAGAGCAGATATTGCTCGTCGCTTTTTCCCTTTTTATATGCTGTTCCCTTGTTTGTATTGTAAGAGTAAACGCCTGATTACCCTCTTTATCAACTGTACGACCTACAAGACGCCCCGGCATTTGTCTCATATAAGCTTCTTTACAAGCCATAAAACCTGCATGCGGTCCGCCAAAGTTCATTCCGATACCCAGCGGCTGAATATCACCGACGACAATATCAGCTTCTACAGGAGGTTTTATTATTGATAATGCAGATAAATTTGCACATACAATAAAAGTCGTATCCGGTTTTGAAAGCTCCGGAATCTCGCCAAAGTAATCAGGGTATTGTATAAGAACTGCAAAATAATCTGCTGTATTTTGAGGCAGCTCCTCAAACCATTCTATTTCAATATCCTGAGCCCAGCAGTATGTCTTTACAACTTCGCTGTATTCCGGATTAAGCTTATTTGAAACAAGAACTTTGTTCTTTTTCCCGCGTGCAATTCTATGTGCCATAAGAACAGCTTCCGCGCAGGCAGAACCTCCGTCATACATGGAAGCATTGGCAATATCCATGCCGGTAAGACGTGATATCATTGTCTGATATTCATATATTACCTGCAGCGTTCCCTGTGAAATTTCCGGCTGATAAGGCGTATATGCAGTCAAAAATTCAAATCTCTGTGCTACATAGTTTACGCATGCCGGAATGAATTTGTTATAAACGCCGCCGCCTGAAAAACAGGAGTATTCTGTTTTATTTTTTCTTGCAAGCGCTTTTATTTTGCGTTGTGCTTCCAGCTCGCTTAATGGATTTCCGACTGAAAAATCCTTGCATTTTACCGGAACCTGATTAAACAAGTCCTCTAATGATGCCTGAGAAATTTCTCTGAGCATTTCTTTTCTAATGTTATCTGTATGTGCTAAAAATTTATTCATTATTCTATTTCTTCTTTATAATCCGAGTAATCCAAAAGGTCTGCAAATTCGACCTGATCTGCTGATGATTCTATTTTTACAAACCATTTATCATCAAAATTTTCGTCATTTAATAATTCAGGACTGTTTACTATTTGTTCATTGATTTCAACAACTTTTCCAGATATCGGCATATAAATTTCAGAAGCAGCCTTTACTGATTCAATTGTTGCGAAAGCTTCATTTTTGGAAAATTCTGTTCCGACTTCCGGCAATTCAACAAAAACAATGTCTCCGAGCTGTTCAATTGCATAATCGGTAATTCCTACTTCATATTTGTTTTTGTCCTGTTCAAGAAGATATTCGTGTGTTTTAGTGCATAACATACTTTCGTTCATTAAAATTGTCTCCTTTATAGCTATTTATCCTTTATTATTTTTCTTTACAAAAGGGCGTTTTACTATTTCCGCATTGTGTAATTTTTCTCTTATCATAACTTGAATTGTAGAGCCTACAGCTAAATTGTCAAGATTTTTTATGTAAGCAAGTGCAATGTTGTCTCCTCTTACCGGAGAAATTCCGCCGCTTGTAATCACCCCGATTTTTTCGCCATTATAGTATACATCATATCCGTGACGCGCAATATTTTTATCAAGCATTTTTAGCCCGATAAGCTTTTTTTCCACTCCGATATTAATCTGCTCCATAATCTTTTTTTTGCCGTTATAATCTTCTGTCTTATCTTTCGCTACAGACCAGGCTAAACCGGCTTCAACCGGAGTTGTATTTTCATCAAGATCATTTCCGTACAAGTGTAAAGCTGCTTCCAGCCTCAAAGTATCCCTTGCCCCGAGCCCGATAGGCTTTATGCCGAAAGGTTTGCCAGTTTCAAGAAGCTTGTCCCATAAATACTCGGAAAATTCATTTTTAACAAGAATTTCAACACCGTCTTCACCGGTATATCCCGTTCTTGATACCCAGAGGTTTATATTAAACAGAGTTGCACGTTTTATTGTAAAAAACGGTGGTAAATCATCAAGCCCTAGACTTTTTATTAAATCGCATGCTTTAGGTCCCTGTACGGCTAAGAGCGAATAATTGTGAGACTCGTTTACAATTTCCACATTAAATCCGAGCTTATTCCTGACCATCCAGTTTAAGTCCTCATCAATTCTTGAGGCATTTGCTATTATTAAATATTTATTATCTTCCAGCTTGTATATAATCAAATCATCAATAATTCCTCCGTTTTTGTTAGTAAGCTGGCAGTAAACAGCCTTTAGATCAACAAGTTTCTTTAAATCCTGAGGAACCAGCTTGTTAAGGAACGGAAGCGCATCTTCTCCGTATACAATCATTTCTCCCATATGCGAGACGTCAAACAGACCGACACTTTCTCTTACTGTTTTATGCTCTTCTATTATTGAAGAATACTGTACAGGCATATCCCATCCGGCAAAGTCAACCATTCTTGCTCCGAGAGCAATGTGCTTATCGTGTAAAAAAGTCTGTTTTGTCATATATACTCCTCTTGTTTCTTATTTTATTGTCTTTATAAATACCGGTTATGTCAAGTTTTGTATGTAATACGGAAAAAGTTATGTTCAATGTAAAATTTTGTAACAAATATATTAATCATGTATTATAAAATAACGAAAAATAGAATCACAATAATTATATAGTACCTGCTAATCCAAATATTTATCCCCGCAATGGTGCTAAACCAGACGTTATCCCACGCTCCCTCTGGGAGAACGGATTTGTAGACGGAGCGGGTGAAACAGCCAATACAGCTACTCCTCCGGATAGCGAACGGATTGAGCATGCAATAGCTGCGCTCCGCTGGCGAAACTCCGTGAGCGTGGAGCAAATCCAAGACAGTGACCGAAGGTCGAAGGTGGAACCCAGAATATTATCACCCATCCTAACCTTCCCTCATATAAGGAAGGAACGCGCGCTGTCGCTCTGTTATTGCCGAGACCAAAGAACGCTGCTGCACACTCTCCCTAAATGAGGGAGGGCAGGGAGGGTGACAGTTTTATTTACAATAAATAAGCGTTAATCATCCCCTCTCCATAACCCTCTCCCCAAAGGGACGAGGGGATACGCACTGTCGTTCAATTAAAGCATTTCCCTTGCTCCTCGTCTATGAAGAGGATGAGTTATTATATAACCTAAAAATTTACTTTTGTTTATGCTAAACTAAAGCTTAAACGGAGAGGTTTTTATGTTAAAAGTTAGAGAGTTTGTTACAAAACACCCTGAATTATTTACAATTCTCGGGTTATGTATATTATTCTATTTTATATTTTTCCACAATATCTGGGCTTATGCGCTTATGGATGTTGATGAAACACGTTATGTTTCAATGGCAGAGGATATGTTCAGGTCTAAAAATTTCCTTACTTTATACTTGAATCACCAGTATTTCTTTGAAAAACCGCCTCTTTATTTCTGGGGTGAATGCTTATCTTTTGCAATTTTTGGAAAAATTAACGAATTTACCGCACGTTTTCCGGTTGCATTATATGGAACATTATCCTGCTTTTTGACTTATTTTATGGGAAGAAAGCTTGTATCAAGAACTTACGGCGTTGTAGCTGCTCTTATTCAGGCAACTTCTATGGAATTTCTTATCTTAGCAAAATTCGCTATTTTAGATATTGTTGTTTCTACCTGCGTTTGGTTTTCTCTTTGTTTCGGTATGTATACTAATTTCTGTAAAGAAAAGAACAAAAAATACTTCTGGTGGCTGTTTTATTTCTTCTCCGGACTTGCAGTTATGGCAAAAGGTATTCCGGGGTTTGTTGTTCCATTCGGGTCAATGTTTTTCATAACAATATTTTCCAAAAAATTTAAGGAAATTTTTAGACCGCAATATTTTATTATCGGGATGATTATCTTTTTATTAATAACTCTTCCATGGCATATAACAATGCTGGAGCTGCATGATCCGTTATTTTTTAACGAATATATTATGAAACACCATGTAGAAAGATTCATAGGCGGAAATGTTCTCGGGCGAGAACAGCCTTTCTACTTCTATATTCTTACGTTACTATGGGGATTTTTCCCGTGGATAATATCAACACTAGTTGTGTTAATAAGAAAAATACAAAAGAAAGATTTCAAGTTTAAAAACCTTACAATTCCGCAGCAATTTATGGTATACAATGGTATTATTGCATTGTTTATACTTTTGTTTTTCTCATCTTCGGATACAAAACTGATTACATATATACTCCCGATTTACGGTTCGCTTGGCTGTCTCGGCGGTTATATATGGACGAATTATATAGAAAAGGGCGAATACAGCAGGTTTATAAACAAAACTGTCTATGTAATAGGGGCTATTTTTATAATCGCTTCAATTATTGCAATATTTACACCTTTGTATTTACCAAAACAGTTGAATAATGACATTTCAACTGCAAAACCTATGTGCATAGTGCTTTTATTTGTAGCCGGTTCATTTTCTATTTACTTTGCAAAAATTGAAAAATACGGAAGAGTATTCTTTACTTATGTATTTCTAATGCTTCTTCTGTCAGCTTTTGGAACAGAAATCTTCTTTGAAATCGACTACAAATTCGGACAGAATGATTTATTGAGGTTCGCAAAATACGCAGACGAGCATAATAAAGCTCTCACAACATATAAATTTTGGAACAAGTATTCTCTTAATTACTATGGTGATGACGGAAAACCCGTTGTTTACGGGCTTACTTTCGATATAGAAGATCTGAAAAAAGCTTTATTGATAAAGGATAATCTTGTAATAATACCTAAAAAACATATTGATGATGAGGTCAGGCTATTGAATTATAAGATTATAGACAGCGGAAGAAAATATATTCTGGTAGATAAAACAGATAAATAATTTTACAATCCTTAATACGTTTATGTGGTAATTTTAAGTTATGGCAAAATTTATACCTTTACATATCCACTCGGAGTTTTCACTCCTTGACGGAACAATTAGAATAGGGGATCTGGTCAATTATGCCAAGGAAAATGAACTTCCGGCAATTGCCGTAACAGACCACGGTGTAATGTATTCAGCTATTGAGTTTTATGAAAAAGCAAAAGAAGCCGGAATTAACCCGCTTATCGGGTGTGAGTTTTATGTACATGACGGAGACATACATGTACACGATGCCGCTAATAACCCGCTTTATCACTTGATTTTGATATGTAAAGATGCTGTCGGATATAAAAACCTTATCAAACTTGTTTCAACGGCGTGGTGTGAGGGGTTTTACTATAAGCCGAGAATTAATTTTGAACTGTTAAAAGAACACCATGAAGGTTTGTTGTGTGCTTCTGCCTGTTTAGGCGGAGAAGTCTTACAGAATCTTCTAAAAGGTGATTATCACAAGGCAAAAGAGACTGCTCAACGTTATAAAGACTTGTTTGGCGATGATTATTATATCGAGCTTCAAGACCATAATCTTGATGAGCAGAAACGTACTAACCCTGATTTAATCAAAATTGCTCGTGAACTTGATATAAAAATGATTATCACAAATGACTCTCACTATTTGAAGCGGGAGGATGCAGATGCTCAGGATACTCTGCTATGCTTACAGACGAACGCAGATAAAGACGATCCGAACAGATTCCATTTCCCGAACAATGAGTTTTATATAAAGTCCAAAGAAGAGATGCGAAAAGCCTTTTCGTGGATGGATGACGCTATGTTTGAGGAGTGCGTACAAAATACAGAAGATGCTGCAGCAAAATGCCATATTGAAATAGAACTCGGAAACGCACCTCTTCCGCATTATGAAGTTCCGGAAGGGTATACAAACGAAAGTTATCTCGAGCATATTGTATATGAAGGTTTAAAGCAGCGATACGGAGAAGTGTCTGACGAACTCAAGAAGCGTGTGGATTATGAACTCTCTGTAATCAATAAAATGGGATTTGCAGCGTATTTCCTTATTACATGGGATTTTATTCATTATGCAAAGACCCACAATATCCCTGTTGGTCCGGGAAGAGGTTCGGCTGCAGGAAGTGTAGTAGCGTATGCTCTTCAAATAACAGACCTTGACCCTATTAAACACCATCTGTTGTTTGAAAGATTCTTGAATGAAGAGCGTTTTACAATGCCCGATATTGATATCGACTTTTGTATTGAAAAACGCCGACAAGTAATAGATTATGTTACCCAAAAATACGGCGAGGACAGAGTCTGTCAGATTATTACCTTCTCGACTTATGCGCCGAAAGCTGCATTTAAAGGTGTTGCAAGAATTTTAAAAGTTCCTTTTGCTGAAAGCAACCGACTTTCAGGCTTAATAGAGCCGGCAATAGAACTTGCTCAGGCGACTAATCCTAAAGCAAAATGGATAAAAGACGCTATTCAGGTGGAAGGCTCGGAGCTTAGAAAGCTTTATGATGAGGATTATCAAATCTTAAATCCGGAAACCGGAAAAACAATCGGATTTAAGAAACTTATTGATATGTCTATAGCTATAGAAGGCTTAAAATGTGGTACCGGTACCCACGCTGCGGGTGTAATTATTTCCCATGCGCCATTAGATACAATAATTCCGGTACAGCCTTCAAAAGACGGTATTGTACAGACAGGTTATCCGCCTCATGAGGTAACAGAAGTTCTTTCTCTTTTAAAAATGGACTTTCTGGGCTTAAGAAACCTTACAATGATTTATAAGACAGTTGATATGGTCAAAAAGTACAGAGGAGTTGATATCGATATTAATAACATTCCTCTGGATGATAAAGAAACATACAAAATGCTTGTAAGAGGCGAGACTGTCGGTGTATTCCAGCTCGAATCACAGGGTATGATTAACCTTGTTAAGAGGCTGAAACCTGACGTATTTGAAGATTTAGGCGCTCTTGTTGCCCTCTTCCGCCCGGGACCGTTAGGCTCAGGTATGGTTGATGAGTTTGTCGCAAGAAAACACGGTTTAAAGAAGGTTACATACGCTCACCCTCTTCTTGAGCCGATTCTTAAAGATACATACGGAACAATTGTTTATCAAGAGCAGATTATGCAGGTATTCCAGACCCTTGCCGATTATACACTCGGCGAAGCTGATATTGTCCGCCGTATGATGGGTAAGAAAAAAGTCGAAGAAATGCAGAAGCAAAAGGGTAAATTCATCGAACTTGCTTCAACGCGTCATGATATGAAACCGGATGATGCAGCAACATTGTTTGAACAAATTGAAGCGTTTGCATCATATTGCTTTAACAGATCACACTCTGCCGCTTACGCTTTTGTGGCATACCAGACAGCGTATTTAAAATGTCATTATCCTGTAGAATACTTGTCTGCACTTCTTTCCAGCGTTTCTGATAACAAAGACCAGACACAATTATATATTGAAGAGGCGCAAAAATACGGTATTAAAGTCTTGCCTCCCGATATTAACCACTCTTACCTTGAGTATGCGCCGGATGGTGACAATATAAGATTCGGGCTTGCAGCTATCAAACAGGTCGGGGAACCTGTTGTTGAGGCTATTATCAAAGAGCGTGAAGCAAACGGGGAATTTAAGAGTATATTTGATTTCTGCAAACGTGTAGATGCTAAATTTGTTAACAAAAAATCCCTAGAAGGGCTTATTAAAGCAGGAGCTTTTTCAAATATAGAAAAGAGTCGTAAGCAGCTTTTCGACAATATTGAACACATTCTTGATGTAACTTCAAAAGAAGCAAAAGACCGCGCCATGGGACAGGTAAGCCTATTTGCGGCAATGGGCGCTGATGATGATTTTTCAAACGCCCAGTATCAACTTATAGGAAGCGATGCAGAATATACTGACAAGGAAATTCAGCAGTTTGAAAAAGAATTTCTGGGATTTTACGTAACCTCACATCCTCTCTTTTCGATAAGAGACAAAATGCAATTCCTTATGACACATAGAGTCTCAGAACTTGCAGGAGTTAAAGAGGAGGACGAAGTTACTATCTGCGGGCTTGTTACGGCAACAAGACAAATACCTACAAAAAAAGACCCGACAAAGTTCTTGCGGTTTGTAACTTTGGAAGATTTAACCGGAAAAGTTGATTGTGTATGCTTCCATAAAAAGCTTTTGGAATTTGGAGACCTTCTCCAGCAGGATAACAAAGTGGTAATTACCGGCAGAGTCCAGCATAGAGGAGAAGAAGGGCAGGTTAGCGTTCTTATAGAGAACGTAAAATCAGTAGAAAATTCAAATATTGTTACTCTGAGTCTCAAAAAGGATGTTAAGTATGAAGAGCTCTGCGGTATCAAGAATATTCTTGCGAAGCACCACGGGGATGACCCGGTTATGTTTAAACTCCCGCCTACAGATGGTTACAGTACAAAAATTCTTACTTCGCCGACATTCTGGGTAAATTCAACAAACGATCTGGTTAACCATATGAAGCAATTTTTCCCTAATGAAGTTGATGTTTCCATTCGTTCACTTGATCAGCCGCTTGAGGTTTAAAGAAATTTAAATCATTGAGCGACAGCGCTCATACCTTCCCTTTTGAGGGAAGGTATGGTGATATTTAAACGTACTAGTAGATATTTGTCGGTCAGGCTCTGCCCGACAATAATAATCAGTAAATTAATCCCCTCACCTGAATTTCTAAGTTCGCTAATCGCTCACTAAGAAATTCTTCCCTCTCTCCAAAAGTGAGAAGAGAATGCGCGTATTGAACGACAACGCGCGTTCCTTCCCCGGTTGGGGAAGGTTAGGATGGGGATTTATCCTAAATAATCAATAAAACTAAACCCCTCCCGAATTTCTAAACTCGCAAAAGCTCGTTAAGAAATTCTACCCTCCCCAACTGGGGCGGGGTTGTCTTCCATCTTTTTTGGAATGTTAAATCAAGTAGCATTCAATACTTTTAATATTTCTAAATAAACACTATCTAAGTTATTATCTATATCATTATTCCAAAATCTTATTACTTTATATCCCTTTGATTCAATGTAGCGCGTTCTATCTTCATCATATTTTATTGTTTCAGGTTCATTATGCTGTCCGCCGTCGATTTCTATTACAAGCTTCTTTTCTCTACAAACAAAATCAGCTATATAGTTTCCAATTGGGTATTGACGCCGAAAACGGCAATTATTTATATTCCTTTTTCGTAAAACCCGCCAGAGTTTTCGTTCTTGAATTGTCATGTTATTTCTTAGTTCTCTGATTTTTTGTATTTTGGTGTCCATATCAATATTTTAACATACTTGACTGCTAATCGAACGACTTAGCATATTCCTTCCCCGGTTGGGGAAGGCTAGGAAGGGGGTTATCAGTAATGTTAAACCCCACCCGCATTTGTAGCTCGCTGACGCTCGCACAACTGCGACCTCCCCAACTTGGGAGGTGGAAGAGGTTATCTCCACGATAATTGAATAACAGCCCCTCTCCCGAATTTCT
>CALUVI010000003.1 GCA_944324185.1 Candidatus Gastranaerophilales bacterium
CATTTACCCCCGCAATGACGCTGAACTTGTAGGCTTACTTCATAACTGAAATCATTTACCCCCGCAATGACGCCAAGCTTGTAGTCTCACCTGACAACCCAAATACATTTACCCCTGCTGTCATTCAGAGGGCGCGAGCCCGAAGAATCTCTATAACTTTTGTAAATTACTTGAATATCTATTCACTATTCACTCCTCACTATTCACCAGTTTAAGGGTTTCTTCGCCTCTGAGTTGCTATCGGGCTCTAAATGACAGCTACACCGTCACCTTCTCGCTGCTGCCAACCTCTTCAAGTTCGCGTTTGATATCTTCAACAGATACGTGAAGAATCGGTGAATTGTCATCTTTTTTGAGATACACATCAACAATACCTGACTGAACAATGAATCTTTTGCAGAGAATGCAAATAAAATTATGCCCGTAGATATACATTGAAGAGCCGGTACATCTGTCCTGACCTGCCTGAATAATAGCGTTTTGTTCCGCATGGATTGAACGACAGGTTTCGTAACACGTACCTGACGGGATTTTATTTTTTATCCTGTAACATTCGCCGCGTTCGTAGCAGGATTCCACTCCGGAAGGTGTCCCGTTGTATCCGGTTGCTTTGATTTTTTTATCCTGTCCGACAATAACCGCCCCCACCTGTGCCCTTAAGCAGTTAGAACGGGAAGAGCAGGTTTTTGCAAGATCCAGAAAATAATCTGTCCAAGATTTGATACCCATATCCTGATACCTCCGTTATTATTATACTTTAAAAACTCAACATGATATAATTTGTTTATGAAAAATTTCTTTTTATCACTTTTGGATTTAATATACAGGAAAAAATGTTATTTTTGCTCTTCGTCCAAATACTCACTAAAAATGTGTCCGGACTGCTATGAAACGCTTAATTTTGCACAATTTAAACCCTCAAGAATAGTTGACGGGGTAAATATTTATTCCGCCGGAGTGTACGAGAAGAATTTACAGAAACTTATCCGCGGGCTGAAATATCACAGGCAGAAAGAGCTTGCGTTTTATCTGGCAAAATTCATGTACGAATACTGGAAAAATTCGGGGGATAAAAGAGATTTTCAGGTTATTCCGGTTCCGCTTCACAAAAATAGGATGAAAAAACGAAAATACAACCACATGGAACTTGTTTCAGAAGAGTTTTCCAAAATGTGCGGATACACTTTGAATACAGAGTTAATTAAAAGAGTCAAAGACACAAAGCCCCAGTACAGACTCACGCGTAAAGAACGTCTCGACAATCTTTCCGGCGCATTTGAGGTTGATAAAACAAAAGATTTACACAAGCCAGTTTTAATTCTGGATGATATTTGTACAACCGGCGCAACTTTTGAAGAGATGATAAAAACTCTTCAAGAATCCGGAATAACCGGCATTGTGTGTTTATCCGCTTCCTCTCCCGCAGGATAAATGTTTCTAGCTCATCCCCCTTTAAAAAAGTTGAATAATGTAGTACAATAAAAGGGTAGTACTTTAGGAGGTGTAAATGCATATACACGTAAATGGTAAAAACATTGAGATTACAGATGCTATCAAGGCTTATGTAAAGGAAAAAATCGGTAAAGTAGCTAATCATTATGACCAGATTACCGGAATTGACGTAATCCTGTCTGTAATCAAAAATCCGGCAGCAACCGGCAAACATGTTGCAGAAGTTTCCTGCAAAATGAACACCGGCGTAGTACACTGCGAAGAAGCTGCTGAATCTATGTATGCAAGCATCGATTTGTTGGCGGACAAATTGTCAAGACAGGTTAAGAAATTTAAAGACAAAGCTCTTTCTTCTGACAAATCTTCCATCAGAAACGTTGAAATTGAAAGTTCAGCAGAATCTGATGAAGCAGCAGAGGCTGTAGAGAGCTAAGAATCTGTTTTCCCCGGCAGAGGGAGTGCTATAACATTTAAGAAGAGTTAAACAGGTCAGATAGCGGATATGCAAAAGCATATCGGGAAGTGAAATAAAAAATGATTAACAACAAAAAAGTTGTAGTAATAATGCCGGCTTATAATGCAGAAAAAACTTTAGAAAAAACTTATAATGAGATTTATCAAAAATTCGTCGACGAGATAATCCTTGTCGACGATTTCTCTTCTGATAAGACCAAGGAAATTGCAAAGAATTTAAACATAACAACGATTGTTCATGAAAAGAACAAGGGTTACGGCGGGAACCAGAAATCGTGTTACCGCGCTGCATTGAAAGCCGGAGCGGATATTGTAATAATGCTTCATCCGGATTATCAGTACACTCCGAAACTTATTCCTGCAATCGCTTCTATGATGGCATTTGAAGAATACGACGCGGTAATTGCTTCGAGAATGCTCGGAAATTCTGCATTAAAAGGCGGCATGCCAATGTACAAATTTGTCTCTAACAGATTTTTAACAGAGTTTGAAAATTTTGTTACCGGAGAAAAACTTTCTGAATACCACACGGGCTTCAGGGGGTTCACGAAAGAAATACTTGAAAAGCTGCCGCTTGAAGATTGCAGCGACGATTTTATTTTTGATAATGAAATGCTTGCGCTTATTTTGTTTAACGGATATAAAATCGGTGAGATTTCCTGCCCTACAAAATATTTTGCGGAAGCTTCATCTATAAACTTTGTCCGCTCCTGCAAGTACGGGCTTGAAGTTCTGCTTGTAAGTTTAAAATACCGCCTTGCAAAAACGGGATTTAAGATTAAACTGTTTAACAAAGGCGGAAGAGCTCTTGATACTCAAAAAGAGCTTAATTACTATTACAAAAAGGGAGAATAGGTTTTGAAAATAGTTCTGGCAACTTCTAACAAGCATAAGGTACAGGAAATTAATGATATGGTCGCCGGAAGCGGTATAGAATTTATCCTGCCTCCGGAGGGGTTTGACCCGATAGAGGATGGTAATACTTTTGAAGAAAATTCTAAAATCAAAGCGCTTGAGGCGTGGAAAATTTCTAAAACGTGGACACTTGCTGATGATTCAGGTCTCTGCATAAAAGCGCTCGGCGGAAAACCGGGAATACATTCAGCAAGATACGCCGAAACTCCTGCAAAAAGGATTGAGCGGGTTTTAAGAGAAATGGACGGGATTTCTGACAGAGAAGCCGAATTTGTCTGCGCTATGACCCTTGTTAACCCTGATGGCAAAGTAGAATTTGCCTGCCGTGGAATCTGCAAAGGAAGTATCGGAGAAAAACCTTCCGGACAAAACGGTTTCGGATATGACCCTATTTTTTTAATCAAAGGCACAAATACAACAATGGCAGAGCTTTCCGAAGAAGATAAAAACAAAATTTCCCACCGCTTTAGAGCTTTAAATCAGGTTATTGATTACCTGTCTAAGCTTGATTCAAAAGTATTTTTGGCGTGATATGAACTTCTGACAAGCGGTCCTATTTGATAATTTTTAAATCCTGCCCTGCGTGCAAGCTCTTTTAAATCCTCATACTCTTCAAGTGTGTAAAATTTTGCGACTTCAAGATGAGCTTTTGAGGGTTGAATATACTGCCCTATGGTAATAATATCCACGCCGGCATTTTTTAAATCCGAAAGAGTTTCCGCAATTTCCGCCATATTTTCACCAAGCCCGACCATTAAACCGGATTTTGTAACAACAGACGAATTCTCTTTTATATATTTTAATACTCCAAGTGAACAATCGTAATCACCCTGAGGTCTTGCACTCTTAAAAATCCGTCTTACGGTTTCAATATTATGGTTAAAAACATCAGGTTTAGCGGAAATTATTGTGTCGAGAGAATTTTTATTAAAAACTGCTTTAGGATTTTCAGATTCATCCGGTTCTTTAAGAACCCCGTCCCCCTCAGCCTTCTGCTCCGCCTTCCGGAAAGGAAAAGAGAGTTTAAAATCCGGAGTCAGGATTTCTATCTTTGCCTGCGACACTTTCCTGATTTCCTCAATACATTTTTTAAAATGTTCCGCCCCGCCGTCCGGCAGATCATCGCGCGTTACGGAGGTAATTACCGCATATTTTAACCCCAGCTCCTTAACAGCCTCTGCAATATGAACCGGCTCTTCCCTGTCAGGAGGTTCCGGACGGGCGGGAGAAATATTACAATATCTGCAATTTCTCGTACAAACCTGACCCATAATCAAAAATGTCGCGGTATTGTGAGAATAACATTCGCTCTTATTAGGACAGCGCGCACCTTCGCACACGGTATTCAAACATTTTGTTTTCAAAATCCGCCTTACGGTTTTTGTTTTCTCGGTATCAATTATCGGACGTTTTAAATATTCAGGAAGTCTCGGCATATTTTCTCCTAATTTATTACAACAATTTCGGGCACGGAACAAAATCTCACCGGCAAAATACTTGTTCCGATACCTTTTGTAATAATCATCGTATTTTCTGTTTCATTTATAACTCGTCTTGCAAATTTAGACCCGTATTTTGACGGAACAATAGGGGCGCCGAATACGGGAAAACTTACCTGTCCGCCGTGCGTATGTCCTGCAAGAATTAATTTTACCGGAGTTTTGACATCATAATATATATCCGGACTATGAGTTATAAGTATTGCATTCCCGCCGGTACCGCTAAGAGCCTTAACTACATCCGGCGTTCCCGTTTGAATATCCTCAACACCCGCAATATAAATATCTTTAAATTGAATATCAGTATTTTCAAGAACCGTAAAACCCGATTCTTTCAAAACTCTTGTAACCCGTTTTTTATCATACCAACCGTCGTGATTTCCGAGAACGGTAACAAAAGGAGCTTTTATCTTTTTCAGAATTTCCGCCTGCTCTTCTATGGCAAGTGTATGCTTCCCGTCGTGCCCTTTTATAAAATCCCCGCCGGATAGTACAATATCCGGATTTTGTTTATTTATAAGCTTTACGACTCTTTCTAACCGGTTTTTGCGGTATTTTGAGATATGAAAATCACTTACAAAAACAATTCTTATACCTTTTAAAACATCTGTTTTGTAGTGCTTTACAACAAGCAGCTCCGGCTCAATGAAAAACGACCAGATGAAAAGAACAAATATTATTGTTAACATTATTTTTAACATAAAAACATTTTAACAAATCAATAATTGAATTAAATAGGCAATAATATTAAAACAAGTACAGAATACATCACTCTTCACTTTTTAACGGTATTTCTCACCCTCTGAAAAATCTGTAATCCTGCATTTCATTAATTGCAAGCATATTGGCAATTCTGGAAGCTTTTTTCTGTTCTTTTGTAATATATGCATTAACAAAAATCGACGGAATAGAGCTTAGAAGAATTATTCCTATGTATTTACTCATATTGGAAGCCATTTCAAGCTTTGATTTTAAATTTCCGGATTTTATAAGATATTTTGTTCCGAAAGCCGCACCGGCACCCGTAAACAAAAGAGAAACCGGAAGTGCAACAGCCTGCCCGAGAGCTTCTATACTTTCAGAATACTTCTGGGATTTTTCATCAACTTTGTTGAAAGTTTTGAATGTATTTCTCTGCAAAGTTTGCGCATCTTTTAATTGTTCCGGAGTTAAATCAAGAGTTTCTACAGCCTTGTAGAATTTTTCTTCATCCCGCGCAATTGTCTTTTTATATTTATTATATTCTCTGTTATCTTTCCATACGTTAGTCAAAAACTTAAAAATATTCTCTTTACGGTCTTTCGGTACTTTAATATTTTTAATTTCATCAGCATTTTCGTCTGAGACATATACGAGTTTTTCCGGATTATTGAGAAGTTCCTGCTTAACCTTAAACCTTCCGACTCTTGAAGCCTGCTTTTGAATCTGCGCCGCGGCAACAGACAGAGCAACAGGAATTACAACCGAAATAACCTGGGTAATTGCAGTAATTTTACCCTCTGATTTTATTTTCATAGCTTTCAAAAATTTACTTAAGAGCATGTTGAATAAAGTTCCGAGTCCTAAAGCTCCGACCACTGCCGTCTGTGTTGCAAGCTCGGCATTTTCCGCATAATCCTGTGAAGCAATATCTATTTTTTCCACAAGTTTGGTTAAAAGCTGCCGGTCTTTTTTCGCTTTCAAAACTTCCTCAGGTGTCATCCGGTCGTTAAAATGCTTCTCAGCTTCCATTAGTTCTAAATCAAACTGTTTTTTATGAGCCTTGTATTCATTGCTGTCAAGCGCCATTTCTTTGAGGTTTTTAATCCCCTGTCCGAATTGAAAATGCGATTTTTTATCTGACTCAAGTACAATACTTTTTGCTCTCTCGTGTGCAAGTTTTGCCTGTTCGTCCGTAAGAATTGCAAAACCCTTAGGGTTTTTTAAATCTTTTCTCATAGCTTCAAACCTTCCCCGTCTTGAAGCCGCAATTTCAGCTTTAGCAGCCCAGGCATAAAGAGGGAAAGCTGCTATTATGCCGGCTATAGCCCCGACCCCCATGGGAAGAGCCGCCGCTATTATTTTTTTATTCTTACTGTTTTTGAAATATTTCTGTATAGAGTTTTTAACCGGTTTCAAATTTCCGATTACACCGCCTACTGCAGCTCCGCCAAATATTGCTGCATCCAGACCATATCCTACCGCGGTTTCCGTTGCAACTTCCATATCCTCTGCACGCTTCTGTGAATATTCATCCATAACATCAATTGCGTGAATAAGTGTTTTGCCGCGCTGTATATCGTTATTATCAATCTTTTCCGGATTTCTGCGCAAATATTCAAGACGCCTTGCATCTACATATTCGCGCCTGCTGTGCCAGCCTTCATACGCCGGCTCAAACTGTTTATATGATTTATAATCACCAAATGCTGACATTAATTGCACACTTTCCTGTTATTTTAAAACTTATAACTTTAATTTTTGCTAACCATATTTATAAAGTTTTACATTTCTTAATCTTTTTATTTTTAAAACGCCCTAACCCTTGATATTACATGGTTTTGTCATGTAAATTTATATTAAATTTAGCTCTAATAACTTTACATTTGTTTCTATTTAAAATAGTATGTTAATATAGTGGTATAGTATAGTTAATGTAGAAAAAGAGGAATAATCGTGGACAATTTAGGACCGGATATTTTTGGAAGAAAAGATGTTGAGACTATTCAATCATCAGATAATATGGAGTTGCAGCCGGCTCCGGGGATTAATCCCGCAAAAATTAAAGTAATCGGTGTTGGCGGCGGCGGCGGAAATGCTGTTAACAGAATGATTAAATCAGGTTTAACAGGTGTTGAATTCTGGTTAATGAATACAGATTTGCAAGTGTTGAATTATTCGGTTTGTAAGAATAAAATTCAGCTTGGTGCAAAATTAACCAACGGTCTCGGTGCCGGCGGTGAGCCTCAAGTTGGCGAAAAAGCTGCAGAAGAAGCACAGCAGGAAATTACAAGCGCTATTGAAGGCGCTGATATGGTTTTTGTAACTGCAGGTATGGGCGGCGGAACCGGTACGGGTGCTGCTCCGGTCGTTGCTAAAATTGCCAAAGATTTAGGTATTTTAACTATCGGTGTTGTTACGAAACCGTTCTCTTTTGAAGGTAAGAGAAGACAAAATCAGGCTCAGCAAGGTCTGGAAAAATTAAGAGAATCTGTTGACGCTCTTATTGTTATTCCGAATGATAAGCTGCTTGATGTTGTAGACAGACGCGTATCACTTCAGGAATCTTTCATTGTTGTTGATGAAGTTCTTTTAAGAGGTGTTCAGGGTATTTCAGACATAATTACTATACCGGGCTTGATTAACGTTGACTTTGCGGATGTTAAGAGTGTAATGGCGGCATCAGGCTCAGCTCTTATGGGTATCGGACGCGGTACCGGTGAAGGCAGAGCTATTGAGGCTGCTAAAATTGCAATTAACTCACAGCTTCTTGAAACTTCAATCAACGGAGCTTCCGGTGTTATTGTTAACATTACCGGCGGTCCGGATATGACACTTCACGAAGTTACAGACGCTACAAATATCATTAACGATGCAGTATTAGATGATGCAAGAGTTATTATCGGTGCGGTTGTTGATGACAATATTCAGGGTGAAATCCAGATTACGGTTATTGCAACAGGGTTTGAACTCAAATCTCAAATGCCGATTGAGGAAAAGGTTGAAAACCGTTCAATCAGCGCTGCCGAGTTCTTCTCGGGTGCTTTTAACAACACACAGCAGCCTAAGGCACCTACAATGTCTAATTTCTCAGACATTCAAATTCCGGATTTCTTACGTAAATAATATGTGTAGAAGTTAGTATATAAAAAACGGGGAAGGCAAAGCTATCCCCGTTTTTAATTTAAAAATACTATGCCGCCGTTAAGATAGGTTGCAAACAAAAGCCATAAAAAATACGGAATAAGAAGAAGCCCCGCAAGTTTTGAGCATTTATAAAACTCTCTTATATTTATAAATGTGAGAATATCGAGAATAATAATTATACAAAACGCCAAAAGCGGTTTGTGCAGCAAAAAGAACGCCGGAGTCCAGAGGATGTTAGTAAACATTTGAAGCCCGAAAAAGATATATCCTTCTTTTTTCGACAGAGGCGTTTTAGCGGTTATAAAAATCAAAAGTGACACTATGATTGATACATAGAGAAAAACCCAGGCGGGAGTAAATACGCCTGATGGCGGTGTAAACATCGGTTTTGTAAGAGTTTGATACCAGTTTAAATCAGTCATAATAATATTGTAAACTTTCTTATAAATTTTTCATTAAACATCAGGGTAATATATGCGATTTATCAGATTAATTAAACGGCGAATCCGGTTATTCAAAATTTCAGGTACATTTATTTATGTTATAATAAAATCAACACTGGTTAAAAGGAGAAAACAATGTCTTTAAGAAATGAAAGGGTTCGAAAAGAACTTATGAGGGATATTTCTGAAATTATTCGAAAAGAAGTCAGAGGTATAGAAGGGGTTTTATCTATAGTTGACGTTGAAGTTTCTCATGACAATTCTTACGCAAAAGTTTTCTACAGTGTTCTGGGCACACCTGAACAGGTAGAGAAAGATAAAGAGATTATTGAAAAAAATACCGGCAAAGTCAGGTATGAAGTCGGCAGACGCATAAGACTCAGAGTCACTCCTGAAATAAAATTTGTATATTCAGACGGACTTGAACAGGGTTCAAAAGTGCTGGATTTAATTAACAAAATCTCTAAAGGCGAGATAAAGTAAAATGTTTGGCTTTTTAAACGTATACAAACCCTCCGGAATGACATCCCACGACGTTATTTCCGTTTTAAGGCGTGTAACAAAAATAAAACAAATAGGACACACCGGAACTTTAGACCCTTTTGCGGAAGGAGTTTTACCGGTTTGTATCGGAAAAGCAACCCGCCTTATTGAATATTTAAACGATGATAAGGCTTATATAGGTACGGTAAAACTCGGAAAAGCGACAACAACTTATGATATAGAAGGTGAAACCGTAAATTTTTCCGATAAAAAAGCAAACCTTGATGAAATTAAAGAAGCTCTAAAGGTTTTCCGCGGTGAAATAGAACAGCTTCCGCCCGTTTATTCCGCAATAAAGGTTAAAGGCAAAAAGCTTTACGAATACGCAAGAGAAGGAAAAGAGGTTGAGATTAGTCCGCGCAGGGTAACTATTTCCAAACTGGAAACAGTTGATTTTAATTTTGAAAAACAGGAGGTTTCGCTGCTTATTGAATGTTCAAAAGGGACATATATCCGCTCAATTGCAAACGATTTAGGGAAAAATTTAGGGACATACGGACATCTTATAAAACTTGTAAGAATAAAAGCGGGAGATTTTTGTATTGATAATGCAATCAGGCTTAATGAACTTGATTCAACAGAAAAAGTTTGTGAAAATTTAATTTCTCCTGAAGAAAAACTGCATTTTCCGGTATATGAATTAGATGAAGAAGAGAAAAACAAAGTTTCTAACGGTATGAAGATAAAATTGCCTGATTCTTTAAAAAACGCGGATTTGGTAACATTGACTTTCAATCATAAACTTGCTGCAATAACGAAAACCGATGAACATCAGCTGCGGTGCGAAAAAGTGTTTATCTAAAGTACAAAAGCGACATGCCTATTGCCCAAATCGGCTAAATATGATATAATACCGACGTGTTTATTTGGAAAAAGGAGAATACGCATGGTAGAACAGTATTCAGATGTTGATTTTGAGGCTCTTCTTGCGAAGTATGACTACAGTTTCAAACGCGGAGATATTGTTAAGGGCGTTGTGTGTGCTTACGAATCGGACGGTGCAATAGTTGATATCGGTTCAAAAAGTGCTGCATTTGTACCTTCATACGAAGTTTCATCCGATAAAAAAGCTAAAGTTGAAAATGTTCTGGAACTTAATGGCGAATATGAATTTTTGATTACTCAGGATTGTGACGAAAACGGAAAATTTACACTTTCTTATAAGAAAGTTCACCTTGCTCACACCTGGGCAGAGCTTGAAAAGGTTAAGGAAGCCGATGAAACAATTGCCGTTGTGGTATCACAAATAGTTAAAGGCGGCGTGGTTGTTGATATATCAGGCGTTCAGGGATTTATTCCTCAAGGTCAGCTCTGTGCGAGGGAAACTATCTGCAATCCCGGCGATAAAATTGAGGTTAAAATTTTGACTCTTGATAAATCGCAAAACAATCTTATTTTATCTAACAGAAAAGTTTTTGAAACAAATATGGCAGAAACCCGCAAAAATGTATTTGAACAGGTAGAAGTCGGGCAGATTGTAAAAGGTGAAGTTGTAAGAATTACCGATTTTGGTGCATTTGTTAATGTTGGCGGAGTTGATTGCCTGCTTCCGCTTTCTCAGATTTCCTGGAAATGGGTTGAACATCCTACTGATTTGTTAAAAGTCGGACAGGAAATTAATGTTGAAATTATTGATGTTGACTATAACAAACAGAGAATAAGTCTGAGTTTGAAAAATACCGAACCTGATCCGTGGATAAGAGCAGAGGAAGAGTTAAAAGAAGGCGATGTTAAAGAAGGGAAAATTACAAGAATTAAACCTTTCGGCGCGTTTGTTGAAGTCCTTCCGGGAGTTGAGGCGCTGCTTCCTCAAACTTCGGTTGCAGAATACCAGAATAAAACTAACAGCATTCTAAATGCAGGAGATACAATTAATACTAAGATAGTTAAATTCAACCCGAAAGATAAGCGTATTTCTCTCGGGCTTCCGGATAGTGATTTGTAAGATTCTGCGGGGCGGCTTAATTAAGCCGCCCCGCATTTTATTATCAGTCTGCTTATTATAAACCCTTGTGTTTTAGTAAGAATTTCTAATGCAGAGAGTTGTGATATAATTGTTTTATGGATAATGATATCGAATCACTTCAGAATATTCTTAAAAATGATCCGTCAAATTTTCAGGCAAGAAGAGAGCTTTCCATTCTTCTTGTAAACAACGGCTTTAATGAAGAAGCAGAGGGGAATTTGCTGTACCTGCTTAAGTTTTTTTCCGATGATGCGGAGATTTATTACAACCTCGGAATTGTGAGTGAGAAGTTAAAGAAATATACAGAAGCCCGCGATTATTACAAAAAAGCGGTGGAACTTTCTCCCCAGGAGGATTTTTATTACAATCTCGGAGATGTTCTGGTCGAACTTAAAGAATGGGATGAAGCAATAGAGGCTTTCAGAAAAGTTCTGGAAACGGATCCCGAGGACGGAAACTGCTATTTTAATCTCGGGGTTTGTTACTTTAATAAAGATGAAAAAAATCTGGCGCTTGATAATTTTCAAAAAGCGGTCTCTATTAACCCGAAAGATGTTTATGCATATTTTTATCTCGGGTATATCTATCAGAACGACGGACTGACAAATTTTGCGATTGACAGCTACAACAAGGTTTTGGAAATCTCTCCGGATTACAGCTGGGCTTATTTTAATCTTGGCTCAATAGCTTTCAGAAACGGGAATATAGAAGAGGCTAAAAATTATTTGCTTAAGACAATTCAATATAATTCAACAGATATTGAGGCGTACAAACTTCTTACGAAAATTTGTCTTAAATCAGGCGAAACAGAGGAGATTCTGGAGATTTTGCACACGAGACTTCAGGAGGAAGAAAACGGAGATTTGTATTATTGTCTGGCAAGAGTTTATAAATATATAGGGGATTCAGAGGAGTATTGCAGCAATCTGGAACTTGCGCTTAATAATCCTTATACTTTGACTTTCCCTAAAAAAATTATAAAACAGGAACTTGAATATATAGAGCAAAAATTAGACAGAAATGAGCAGCCTGAGCCGCAGGCTCATATAGAAGAATATTCGGAATCTGAGGAAGAAACCGGAACGGATGAGGCGGAAGAAGAATCAGACGAAGATTTTTCTGAGGATGATGACGAAGAAGACGATAATATTGATGAAGAGGAAGAAGAGTCTGATTATTCCGATGATATTGAGGACGAGGAATACAACGAAGAAGATGAAGAGCCGGAGGATGAGGATTTAGACGATTCGGAGGACGAAGACGAGTAGGGTATGTTATCAAAAATTTTTATAAAAAATTACATATTGATTGATGAGCTGGAACTTGATTTTGCAGATGGTTTAAACATAATAACCGGTGAGACCGGAGCCGGCAAAAGTATTTTGATTAACGCTATTGATATAGCGTTTGGCGCAAGAGCAGGAAGGGAAGTAATCAAAGGCGACGCGGACAAGGCGGTTATCGAACTTACTATTCTTAACAAAAAGCAGGACGTTTCAAAGCTTTTTGAAGAAAACGGAATTGATAATTGCGGAGAAGAAATTATTCTTTCGCGCGAGATTACAAAAAGCGGTTCGCGCTCAAGAGTTAACGGATGTCTTGTTAATCAGGAGTTTTTGAAACATTTTCGCGAACTCTTTATTGATATTCATTCCCAGCACCAGACCTATTCGTTTTTACAGCCTAAATATCATATAATCCTGCTTGATGCGTATGCAAAAAATACCTGCGGAGAAATGATTGAAAAATACAGGACAGAATACAATGCTTACAAGGATATGATATCAAAGCTTGAAGAACTTAAAAATTCTGCTGATAAAACTTCTGAGCAGATAGATTTTCTTAAGTTTCAGGTAAATGAAATTGACGAAGCGCAGCTAACTTCCACAACAGAGGATGAAGAATTAAATAACGAACTGGCAGTTCTTGAAAACGTAGAGAAGCTTAAAGACCTCACCGGAAGCTCTTACTGGACAATTTCAGGTGACGACGGCGCTATTATGGACGGATTGCTGCAGATAAAAATGAACCTTGCTAAAGCCTCCGGCATGGATAAAACTCTTGAAGAGCAGGAAAATCAATTAATAGAGGCAATAGAAATCTTAAAAGACCTCTCATCAACGCTTCGGGAGTATTCAAGTTCGCTTGATAATGATGAAGAGCGGATAAATTCCATACAGGAGCGGTTGTTTTTGCTGGACAAACTCAAGCGAAAATACGGCGGAACCCTTGAAAGTGTTATGAAACAGGGAGAAGCTTTAAGGGCGGAGCTTGAAGGAATTGAGTTTTCGACACAGCATATTGAAGAGCTGGAAGCTAAGATTGAAGAGGCTCGAAAACATCTTGAAATTCTTGCGGGTGAGATTTCTGATGAGAGAAAAAATTACGCTGCAGTTCTTTCTGATTTGATTGTTGAAAAACTTGAGAAACTCGAGCTTCCAAAAGTCAGGTTTGAAATCCATTTTGAAAAAGGAGAACTTTCGTCGAACGGGGTTGATAAGGTGGAATTTTTGATTTCAACCAATATCTCGGAAGGCTTAAAGCCGCTTGCTAAAGTTGCATCCGGCGGCGAAATCTCACGTGTTATGCTTGCAATTAAAACAATTTTTGCGCAGAGTGACAATATTGAAACTGTTATTTTTGATGAAATTGATACGGGAATTTCCGGCAAAACCTCTCAAGCTGTAGCGGACGAAGTTAAAGAACTTTCCAAATACATGCAGATTGTAATGATTACCCATCAGGCAATTATAGCTTCCAAATCTGACAGACATTTTTATGTCAAAAAAACACAGAACGGACAAACAAGTGTTGATATTTCCATTCTGGAGAATGAAGCCAAGCTTAAAGCGGTTGCCGAACTTGCCGGGGGCGAGATAACGGATGAATCGCTAAAATTTGCCCGAACTTTAATAAGTTAATTTTCTAAATTTCAGTTACTGAACAGCTCTGAGTGAGTTGAAAACTATTGAATCCGATTAATAAAAAGGAAAGTCTTGCAGTGTGTGCAAGACTCAAAAATATACATTTACCCCACTAACTTTATATCACATTAAAACTTTTTTGTCAACAAAAAGTTCAATGTCAATAAAATCAGGGGAAAACACCTGTTAATTATTTGCAAGTTTTTCACGAACAAGAGTTTCAACTTGATTTAAAATGTCAGGGTTAGCAGCGAGAAATTCTTTAGCCTTGTCTCTTCCCTGCCCTAATTTGTCATCATTGAAACTAAACCATGACCCTGCTTTTTTAACAATATCCAAATCAACAGCTACATCAAGGATATTGCCGATTTTGCAAATTCCCTTGCCGAAAATAATATCAAATTCCGCGGTTCTGAAAGGAGGTGCAACTTTGTTTTTCAAAATTCTTACCCTTACGTGGTTTCCGATTTCTTCGCCGTCGCCTTTCAAACCTTCAACACGTTTGATTTCCAAGCGAACTGATGCATAATATTTTAAGGCATTACCGCCGGTTGTAGTTTCAGGGTTTCCGTACATAACACCGATTTTTTGTCTCAATTGGTTGATAAAGATTACTGTTGTACGGGTTTTGCCTATTATACCCGTTAATTTTCTTAAAGCTTTTGACATCAATCTTGCCTGCAAGCCCATTTGCTGGTCTTCCATAGAGCCTTCAATTTCAGCCTTAGGAACCAGAGCTGCAACAGAGTCGACAACGATTACATCAACTGCGCCGGAGCGTACGAGTTCTTCTGTAATATCAAGCGCCTGTTCACCCGTATCAGGCTGGGAGATAAGAAGTTCGTCAATATTAACCCCGAGATTTCTTGCGTATTCAGGGTCAAGTGCGTGTTCCGCATCAACGAATGCTGCAATTCCGCCTCTTTTCTGGCATTCTGCAACAATGTGCTGCGCAAGGGTTGTTTTACCTGATGATTCAGGACCGTAAATCTCAATTATACGTCCTCTCGGAATACCGCCTACGCCTAAAGCAACATCAAGCGCCAGCGCTCCTGTAGGAATAGTCTCTACACTAACGGCAGGTTTGTCGCCCAGCTTCATAATTGCGCCTTTGCCAAAATCTTTTTCGATTTTTTCTATAGCAAGTTTTAGCGCTTTATTTCTCTCGTCCGTTGTATTTACAGCTGTTTCTTCCTTTACTGCCATTAATTTAACCTTTCTTTTTGGGTGAATAGTGAATAGGGGTTGATGTCAGGCAAAGCCCGACCTGCTGATATTAAAAGGAAAATCCAATCAATAAAATTCTATTCTCTATTCACTCCTCACCATTCACTAACTACAACATAAAATTCGTATCTTCTTCTTTTTTAATATAGAATCCGCACATAAGCGGCTTAAAGCTGTTCAAGACATTCTTAAGCTTAAAGTTTTCTTTGTTTAATTCATTAACTTTATTTTTAAGATTTTCGTTTTCAGTCTTGCATCTTACAAGTTCCAAAACCACATCATCCATACCTTCAAGCTTTTCGTCAATAAGTTTTGTCATAGATGATGTAATATTATTTTCCATTTTATTAAGAGTTTCTAATAAACCGTTAACTACAGTTTGTGAATTTGTCTTTGTCATGGGTAATGCCGCATTTTTGCCGTTGTTCGGGCTAGTCATTTTCATAGGTTCCAAAACTTTCTTTGCTCCTTTTCCATTCATGCCTGCAATAATTGACGATGATGATTTTGCATTTCTCAGCTTCTTAACTTCGTCAACAGAGAAATAAATTTGTCCTCTGTGGTCTTTCTTAGGGGTTACTGCAGTTTTTTTGCATAACTCAACTATCTCTTTATTATCAACATTTAAAAGTTTTCTTACGTCATTAGGTAAAAGTACTTTATTTGAATTCATCATTTAAAAAATTCCCCTCTTTCTACACCCAATAGATATTCTAATCAATAAAAAAATTTATTTCCACTAATTGTTACAAATCTTTAATGTATCGTTACACTGCTAGCAAAATTTATTTTTAGGCGTTTTTTACCAGATAAATATTTACACAACCGGAATAAAGGAATTAATTAATGTACATTACGGCAAACCCGCGCGCTGTAGTATTAAGCAGAACTGTTTCATTTAAAGCAAATGATGATTTTCCGTCTGAAAATGAACTTATGGCAGCATTGAGACAAGGAAAGTTTTCCCCGAATGATATAAATCAAAATTCAGAAAGCATATTTCAGCATATTGTAAAAAATGATTATTTTTATCTGGTAAATTATTTGACTGCTAAGCCGCATATCAGACAGGAAATTATAAATTTTGCACCGAACGGAAAAACACCTCTTGATTATGCCGTAAGCGACGAGATGAAAACAATACTTATTCAAAGAGGGGGAAAATATTCTGCTGAAATTTTGCCGCCTGAAAAACAGGCTCAACCTCCAATCAGCCCGAAGCCTGAAAAACAGGCTGAAAAACCGGATGTAGAGGATGCAAGAACTGCAGCAGCTAAGATGTATATGTCAGATCCGGTTGTGGTTAAGCCTTCTCAAATGCAGCCGGCAGTGAAGGTTAGTGAAAATATTGAGCCGGCGGAAACTAAAATTACACACCAAAAGAAAGTGCCGGAGCCTGAAAATAAACCGGAAGAAAACATAGATTTTTTTGATTCTTTTGAAGAAGTCGAAGAGGAAGCTCCGCAAAGCCTGGAGCTTCAAAAAGCAGAAAATACCAATACGGAAGCAGCTCCTCAGAAAGATTATGAAGAAATATCAAATGAGCCTGCAGGCAAGACAGAGCAGAAAAAACCCGAACAAAAGAAGCTTCCTTCTGCATTCAAAAATCATTCTCCGCTTGTAATTCTGCCTTCCGACCCGAAAAAAATAGATGAAATTATCGGAATGGATAAGATTAAGGAAGAATTGAAAGAAGATGTTATTACTCCTTTAAAAGAACAGGCTGCAAATGCAACCTTGAGGGCAAACAATATCAGCATTCCGAACGGTATTTTGTTAGAAACCTCGGAGGACACAATAAATTTTGTAAAAGCACTTTCTAACGAAACAGAAATGCCGGTTTTACAATTATACACACCGCAGGAATTTAAACCTATGCTCAAAGACATTGAAAATGAGTATAAGAAAAACGGTTTAAAAACGATTGTTTTGATTCGCGGTTTTGATAAATTCTTCACAACCGGACCAAACTGCGATTTAGACAAAAAGAATTTTCTTCTTACAGCCGAAAACTGCGGAGACAAAGGAGCCCTGCTTTTTGCTACGGCAGATAAAAAGTGCGATGTAGACCCGAAATTTCTAAGTTCCGGAATTTTTGACAAAGTAATGGAATTAAAAATTCCTGACCTTGAGGACAGAAAAGAATACTTGACCCAGTATTTTAAGGACAAATATCTATTCAAAGATTTAAATACGGAAGAAATGATTAATGAAATCGGCGAAAAGACAGAGGGATTTAAGTATTCCGATATAGAAAACGTACTTGCGGAAAGCGCCAGAGCTTCGGTTTACAACAAAAAGTACAGCGTAGAGCCGGAAACAGTAAGAGAAGAACTTGCGGAATTTACTAAGGCGGCAGGGATTCAGCCTGTAGATGAATTCAATAAAACGACAATGTATGATACGCCTGAATTCAAACGTGTGTCTGTAAGTCCGGACGAGATTATGAAGCTCGATGATTTAG
Source organism: Candidatus Gastranaerophilales bacterium (assembly GCA_944324185.1). GTDB lineage: Bacteria > Cyanobacteriota > Vampirovibrionia > Gastranaerophilales > Gastranaerophilaceae > CAG-196. The sequence continues at coordinate 17,754 of CALUVI010000003.1, forward strand.
GCGGAATGCCTGATATTAAAGAAAAATTGAAGAAATTATATATTGAACCTTTCAAAAACCTTGATAAATTAAAAGAAAATCTCGGAAGCAGCGCAATTCCGGACGGGGCAATTTTCTACGGTCCTGCCGGCAACGGAAAAACTTTGACAGCAAGAGTTCTTGCCCGTGAGTTGGGATTACCGTTCTACGAGACAAAGCTTTCGGATGTTGCAAGCGCTTACATTCACGAAGTCAGCCGCCGCATAAGACAAATGGCAAAGCAGCTTAATGACAAGTACGCCGCAACCGGAGAAATGTCGGTCTGGTTCTTTGATGAATTTGATTCTCTCGGAGAAGCACGAGGGGATGAAACTGCCAGCCACAAGCAGGAAGTTACGGACACGCTTTTGCAGGAACTCAACAACCCTTCTTCAAAAGGTTATATTCTGATTGCAGCAACTAATAATCTTGAAGGTATTGATCCGGCTTTGAGACGCCGAGGCAGACTCGGAAACTGGATTGCGTTTTCTAATCCTGATAAAGCCGCAATTAAAGATGTTGTGCAGAAAGAACTTGCCAAAACTCCATTCTCAAAAGAATTAGCAGATAATAATGAATTTCTTGAAGCAGCGGCAAAAGAGTTTGACGGAAGCTCAATGTCAACAATTGCTTCTGTTTTGACTGACGCAAAAAGAATGGCAATTCTTGACGGCAAGGATTTCAGCGAATGCATAAAAGAATGTTTTGATGATTATAACAAGCGTTTGATGGGCGAATTCTGCAACAAAGCCGGTTTAGAGCAGCATAAATACAACGAATGGGATTTTAAATCTCTTGATGAATTAGGCGGAATGGAAGAAGTTAAGCAGGCGCTTGAAGAAAATATAATAGACATCTGGCGTCCGGAAGTCCGTCAGGCGCTTATTGCAAACAGAAGAAGCCTTCCGGGCGGTGTTATACTTGAAGGTCCTCCGGGTACAGGTAAAACTACGATTGTTGAAACTCTTGCAAGGCAAATGGATGTTCCTTTGTATAAAATGAATTATTCGCAAGTAGGAAACGAATTTATCCACGGAGTTTCAAGAAATGTAACGGATATCTTTAACCGCCTTGCACTTGAAGCAAAAATAATCAAAAAACCTGTAATGCTTTTCTTTGATGAAGCGGAAAAATTCTTCCCTCGAAACGCTGACAGGCATCAGGTGGAAGAAGTTAACACTTATAAAGAACTTATGAATACGGCAGCCGCCTCCGGTTTAATACTTGTTGCGGCAACAAACCACATTAATCTGGTTAATGCGGAAATTATCGGCAACCCTCGAAGAATGGGAACAATAATTCACTGCGGAAACCCTGATTTTAATTCAAGAGTAAATCTCTTTGAAAAACTTCTGAAAGATTTGCCGATTCTGAAAGAAGCACTGAATGAGAACCATTATCAGAAACTTGCCAAACTTTCGGACGGATTGTCAATCGGTAATATTGCCGATACCATTGATAAAACTATCACTCAGGCAATTAAAAAGCGAAAAAATATTGATTCGGAAACCCTGATGCTGGCGTTTGTAAGAAAAGCGGTAAGGTAAATCTCTTACAGGTGACTGAGATGATAAACAAGTCGGTTGGGTGACATCAATAACTTGAATGGATTGCCACGAAAATCAGAGATTTTCTCGCAATGACAGGTAGTGAATTGCCACGGCGCTCACGCGCCTCGCAATGACAGCAAACTTGGAAGTAAACCTAAAAGCTTGCCGTCATTCAGAGCCCGACAGCAATTCAGGGGCGAAGAATCCCTTTTGCTGGTGAATAGTGAGGAATGAATAGTGAATAGAAAATTTTTACAAAAGTTAAAGAGATTCTTCGGGCTCCCGCCCTCTGAATGACAGCAGGGGTAAATGTATTTGGGTTGTCAGGTGAGACTACAAGCTTGGCGTCATTGCGGGGGTAAATGATTTCAGTCATGAAGTGAACCTACAAGTTAGTCGTCATTGCGAGGGAACAGCCATTTAGCCCGAAGCAATCCAGAACAAATTTGACAACTTAATAAAAAATAGTAGTGGTAGGGTGGGTGGGAACGCTTACGCTTTTCCCACCCTACGGCTACTACATTTCTTGATCACTTGATCACCCGGTCACTTGATCACTGTTTAGAAAGAAAGGACAAATTATGATAATATCTAGAATTAACACAATCAATTTTAAATCAAATAAACACCGTGAAGCCGAGATGCGTGAGCTTGCACGGCTCAAAGAATTCCACCGCCAGTATATGAAACAAAAACTTCTGGAACAACAACATATGGAAGAAGAATTGATTAACAGAATTTCTTATCCAGAACTTGACAATCCGATGAGTACAAAAATGGCAGGATTTCTGTCAAAATTCACCTGCGCTATCCAGAATGCTTCCGAGCATAATATTATGGAATTTTTCGGTGATGAAACAACTGCGAAAAATTTAAGGAAAAATCTTTCACCGGAGTGTCAGGCTGACAGTGAAATTCTAAGAAAGCAGCTTCAGGAGACAGAAGAACTCAAAGACCCTGTTATGACACTTATTTGCGCAAACAGAATGAAAAAATTTGTGCCGAAAAAAGGAATTCTGACAGAAGAGCAGCATACAAATTTTGTTGAAGGTATCAAAAAAACTATTTCAACTATTGTAAGAAACGCCGATTTGGATAAATTTGAACCGCAGGATAAGGCTGCCATACTTGAGATGGTTCAAAAGGTTGAAGAATCTGACAGCGTTAATTTTGGTATTGAAGCAAAACTCAAAACCCTTGTTGACAGACTTAATTCCAAGAAATTCAAACCGGGATTTATTCCGCCGGTTCAAGTCAAATACCTTGAAGTGGTGAAAAAGATATTAAAATAGTCAGTCTATATTAATGTCACTGAAAACTTTTCTTGCAGGAGTTTTGTTTTCATAATTCAGTTTTATGCCGGTTCCGATAGTCAATTCAACCGGAGCAGAGATATGTTCAACTTTCGTTGCCGGTATGGTTGTATAAACACTCCCGTCAATATCGACACATTTTACGGCACAGTCAAGGAGTGTTTTTTGTCTCTCATCAGGACTCATCATTTCCCAGTCTAAAGCTTCGTCAATAAGTTCAGACTGTTCTTTTAGATTTTTGTCTTGCGGGAAGAATCTTCTCCCCCTGCCGCTCGGCTCAATCAGGTGTGACTTATCAAAGCGGGTAAGGTTTTCCGGTTTTAACTCCGGTACAAAATCAAGCGCCGAGCCGGTTTTTTGCCGGAGTTTCGTATAAATTTCCCCGTAAAGTTTTTTTGTTTCATTTTCTCCTACGAGTTCATTTCCTTGAAAATCAGGAGCGTGACGGTAAATCACACGGGCTTTTCCGGTTTCAAAAAGTTTTAAAAATACAGCCAGAGTATTTGCCATTCTGTCAGTATAAATGTTTCTGAAAAACAACGCTTTATCAGACTTGCCGTCATTCAGCGCCGCGCGTGATTTTTCCATAATTCCGGAAAAAGGGTTTATTGATATTTCTACCGACTCAACAGAGGCAGGATTTTTCTCAATTTGTTTAACTAAATCTTCTGCCGCCTGCCCGGAATATTTAGAAGCTTTACTCCAGCCTGAGGTTACAAAGATTACGGGAAGATTGATTTTATCGTAAATCTGTTTAATTGCCTCGACTACGCTATGACTTCGGTATTTACCCTTTATCGGAATATCGGAAGGATTGGCGTCATCAATTATATTAACGTATTTATTGCCCTGAAAAACATTGAACCCGACACGTTCGCTTAAAGTTTTAAATCCGTCCAAAAAATTAATTAAATCTTCAAATAAAACAGTTTCTCTGCCTTTTACAGGCTCTTTTGCGTCCTTAAGACAATGAGAACAGTTAACCCTGCATCCTCTGAATAGATTTAATGTTTCAAACCTTTTTGTTACAAATGCAATATCTCTTATATTAACCCCGTGAAAAAGCGGTATTCCTTTCTGAATACCTTCAATACTATTTAACGGAAGTCTTGTCAGCGGATAGGCTGAGTTTTTTATACTTGGCGGAATTATGTTCATATATAAATACAAACCCCGTGAAAAAAATTTTTGCTTTACAAATTCTTAATATCCGGACTATTGACCTATTTTGAAAAAAAATATATGATAAAGCTTTGGTGTAGATACTACAATTATTAAGAAGAACGGAGGGATATGTATGGAATTTCATCACCAGCCTTTGAACGGCGCAAACTATACTGACGCAGATATCAAGAGGCTTATTACAGAATATAATGTTCAGTTTATCAAGCTTCAATTTGTTGATATAAACGGTCAGGTTAAGAATATGGCAGTTCCTTCGGAACACATTGACAGAATTCTTAATAATGAAATTATGCTTGACGGCTCATCAATTAAGGGTTTTAGAAACATTGAAACTTCTGATATGTTTTTCTATCCGGACAAAAATACTTTCCAGATTCTTCCGTGGCAGGAACGCGACGGCAGAAATTCCGCAAGGCTGATTTGTGATATTTATAACTCTGACGGAACTCCGTTTGAAGGATGTCCTAGATGCAACCTGAAACGTCTTATGGAAGAGGCTCACAAGTTAGGCTTCTCAATGAATGTAGGACCGGAAGCCGAGTTTTTCCTCTTTGAAAAAGATGAGGAAGACCATATTACAACAAAAACCCACGACAGAGCCGGATATTATGATGTGGGACCGGATGATTTAGGAGAAGCTGTAAGGGCTGATATTGTAAGCACCCTGCAGGAAATGGATTTTGATATAGAAGCTTCTCACCACGAAGTTGCGGACGGACAGCATGAAGTTGATTTCAAATACTCTGATATTTTAACAACCGCGGATAATGTTGCAACATTCAGAGTTGCTGTTAAAGCTATTGCTGCACAATATGGTTTGCACGCAACATTTATGCCTAAACCTGTTTACGGAATCAACGGCTCGGGTATGCACTGCAATATCTCGTTATTCAAAGACGGAAAAAACGCTTTTTATGATGAAAAAGCGGAATACCAGCTTTCTGATACTGCAAAATACGCAATCGGCGGACTTTTGAAACATATTAAGAGTATAACCGCAATTCTTAACCCGACTGTAAACAGCTACAAGAGACTTGTTCCGGGCTATGAAGCTCCTGTATATATGGCGTGGTCTCTGGCTAACAGAAGCGCTCTTTTGAGAGTTCCGGCAAAACGCGGAATGTCAACACGTGTAGAACTTCGCTCGCCTGACCCGAGCTGCAACCCGTATCTTGCGTTTGCAACAATTCTTGCTGCATGCTTAGACGGTGTAAGAAACAAAATTGAGCCGCCTAAACCTGTAGAAGCAAATATCTACAAGCTTTCCGATAAAGAAAGAAAGAAAATGAGAATAGAATCTCTTCCGGGAAGTTTGAAAGAAGCTTTGTATTATATGGACAAGTCTCTGATAGCCAAAACCGCACTCGGCAGCCACATTCTGGACGAGTTCATAACCGCCAAAGAGATTGAGTGGGATTCATTCAGAACTTATGTTTCCCGGTGGGAAATCGACAGGTATCTGGCAAGATATTAAACTTCTATTGTCAGATATGTATTATATATATGATGTTTGTAATTAAAAGCATACAGTCAAATATATTTTTCTGATGAAATAACTATGTCTTTTAAAATAAAAAATAAAAAATTTTGTTTTTAAAAGAATAAAAGATTAATAATAATATTATTATTAATTATATATATTTAATCATCTTCATCATAAGCTCTGATTATTTGTTCAAAACTATATGAAAGTATTGTGAATATTGAGTTTTTCATGTTCAAAAGAATGTAGAAAACTTGTAGAAAACTTTAAAGTTATTGACATTTTTCTACATAAAATAATAAAAAAGTAAAAATTAAAAAAAAGAATGTAGAAAACTTTCAACTTTTCTACATTCTTTCTACATTTTTTTACAAGTTATTGACATAGTTTTGAACAATTTTTGAACCGTGTTGACAGTTAGAAATCTGAAACAAACTCAGGATAAATTTTATCATTTTTTATTTGTGATATAAATTCTGTAGCTTTTTCATTGTTTTTACTTAACTTTTATAATACAATTATCATAATTATAATTAAAAGAATATAAAGATATTATGAAATATTTGTTCAGAAAAATTATTTATTTTATAAACTTTTTATCAAAAATGCCAGACGATGAGTTTCAGCTAAAATTGTTTAGAAACCATATGAGAAAAGTTATTTTTAATAAAGATAACTTATATTTCTTAGATACCTGTAACAGCAATTGTGCAATAAATGTTCAAAAGACAGATAAGCCGAATATCATGGTTGTAACTCATGATTTTTCAAATACCGGTGCACCAAAAGTTACACTGGATTTATGTAAAAAATTAAGAGAAATATATGATGCAAATCTTTATATAATCGGACCGTGTTACGGTGCTTTGAAAGATGAATTTGAAAAATACGGAAAAGTTTTTTATATAGCAGATTTACCGGCAAAAAAAGATACATTTGCATCTTTTTGTAATAAATTTGATTTAATACTGGTGTCTTCATTATCAAAAGAAATTATATCCTGTCTTTATATTTGTAAAGAAAATATTAACACTCCTCTAATTTGGTATACTCATGAGATTCACAATGATATTTTATTTGCAAAGACAGCTATCAAGGTTTTTGATTCAATTTTATGTGTAAGTCCACCTGTGGAAAAATCTATAAAAAGTATTAATAAAAATGCTAAAACTAAACTGTTAATGTACGGTCTTGATGATATAAAAATTCCTGCCTGTTCAGTTAAAAAAGATAAAGTAGTATTTTTATGCATAGGAACTGTTAATAAAAGAAAAAATCAAAAACTTTTTGTTCAGGCGATAAAATTGATGCCGGAAAAATTAAGAGAAAAATGTAAATTTTATATAATAGGTTCTCCTGTGCAAAAAGAGGATTTTGTATATGAAACAGAGTTAAAAACAATATCATCAGGTATAAAAGAAATCGAATATGTTCCTAACATTCCTCAAAGAGAATTGTTTGAGTATTACAATAAAAGTGATTGTGTTGTTTGTACTTCAGTTCAGGACCCTCTGCCGATTGTTGTTACTCACGGTTTTATGTTCGGTAAAATTCCTGTTATTTCGAATGTAATAGGGCAGGCACTGTTGTGTGAAAATAATAAAAACGCGGTTATTTTTAATTACCGTAATCCGGCTGAATTGTCCGGTATTTTATCGGATATTGCGGAAAATAAGGAAAAATATGAACATATAGCTAAAAATTCAAGAGAAATCTATGACAAATATTTCTCCATGGAAAGTTTTAAAAATTCCGTTAAAAATATTTTAGATAAATATTTAATTTAGTTTGCTAAATATGTCCTGATTGCTTTTCTAAGTTTTTTAAAAGGTATTAAATTAATTAAATAGTGATATATTATTTTCTGTAGTTTGTAAAACCATAAGTTTTTAATATGATATTTTCTAAAAATTAATGTTGAAAGTTCCGTATTTCCCATACATGCGGCAAGAGGCGTACTTTTATCATCACTTTCAATATTGTATATGTATTTGATAATATTATCATTTATATGTTTTTTTTCTATGTCTGAAGAATTATGGTTAAAATTGTTTTCAAGAACCGCAATATTTATATTTTTATTTAAAAATTTATTATTCAATCTGCTTAATGCGTTTTTGAGTGTATCATCAGATAAAACTTTATCTCTGCTAAACCATATAAATAATATATTTTTTGATTTATCAATTAGTTTATATAATCTCTTAATTCTTCTGTCATATTTATTTTTTACGAAAGGATATGATTGTTCTAACGTTTGATTTATATCAAAATCATGGTAATAAATAAAACTGTTTCTTTTGTTGGCATAAGGTGCAAAATTATTACCCGGAGTATTTTGTATATCCATTAAATACAAATCATCAATATTTAAAAAGTTTTCAAAATTATTTATGATACTGTCTATTCTGGTTTCAAACGGAGCGCGGGTAAGCCAGTCAAACGGCAGAGAGACAAATTGAAGATTGTTTTTTCTCAGATAACTCGTACAGGCACAGTCTTCACCAAGACTTATAAATAAATCATATTTTATTTTTTTCACAAATCAGCTCCAGAAAATTGGGTATGGACCTATCAATTGTTACAACACCCTGTTCCATTAAAAACTTTCTCATATCTTCATTATAAAGTTTGTCATAATTTTCTTTTAATTCGCCGGATTCGTATTGTTTTATAAGTTTTCTCATATGTACACCGAATCCTTCACCAATTAGTTTTAAAGATTCTTTATACCTTTCTACTTTTTTGATTGATTCATTGAAATTTCTTATTGTGTAATGGTACAGAGTAATTTCAGCCGGTTCTACACAAACTTTATTTCTCATTTTGATATCGTGATTTCCTATAATAATTCTTCTGTATCCCTTTGTTTTATGTATAACTTTGGTACATCCCTGTGACCCGATGAAACCTTTAAATTCAGGTTTATCAATTATTCCGAGCTTTTGTGCCGCATACTCGTGAAACGGTCTTGTTGCAAAATACGGAGAACTTAGAAAATCGTCTCTGTTGTCAGGATAATAAAATGTGGAATCTACTTTAAGAACATTGACATTAGTTTTTTTGTACTTTATTATACTTTTCTTCAAATTTAAATCTTTTGAATAATAAAATTCATCGGCATCTGCGTTTATAATCCAGTCAGCTTTATATTTGCGTTTTGCAAGTTTTATCATTCTGTCAACAAATTTTACCTGATTATAAGCAGGGTCTGTTTCATAAATTATTTCAAGAACAAGACCCTCCTTCTTTAATTTTTCCAGAATTTCATTTGTCCTGTCAGTAGAATTATGGCTTGTTACAATAAACCCGTCGGCTCCCATTTCCTTATGAAAACGAATATTTTTCTCTATAAGATACTCTTCATCTTTTACAAGAAGAGTCATTATGAGTTTTAAATCTCGTACACTTTTTTCATACAAATATTTACTAACCCTGTTTCTGGCTTTTCTTGAAATAGGGAACTTTAAAAATGATTTTAATATTCCAGTATCCATACAACTGATTTTATCACAAATTTTGTAAATGTTTAATAGCTCCGGAACAATATTTCTTATTATTTTTATATATTTTGTATAAATATTTCCTGTTATTCATTTTTTCAAAATATTTTTCTTTTCTGAATAAGTTATACATTAATTTATATCTTGTATGTCGGAGTAAATATTTTATGTATGATTTATTGTATAGTTTTTTTTGTAAAGAAAAATATAACTTTAAGTTTTTAATCTTTTCTTCTTGTTTTTCTTTAGAAACAGTATTCTCCAGACTTTTTTTCAGGTATTCAATACCGTCTTCTCTTTTTATTTTTATTATTTCATTAACTCTTTGATAATCGATTTTATCGTTGACAATTTTTTCCACATTAATATTTTCAAATGAGTCATATAAACGATTTTTTATACCGAACATTTCCAGCAGACTTTCCATTCTCTCCATGGTAACTTTATTTTTATTTATACAAATGAAAGGTTTGTTAAATATTATTGCAAAACATATTCCGTGAAAACTGTCGGTTATAAACAGGTCGCAATTATTAATTTCTGCAAGCCATTCTTCTACAGGTGTATTAAATGTTACATCTTTTACATTTCCGGTATTTATTGCAGGATTTGTCCTTATGAAATTTATTATTTCATTTTTTATTTTTGAATCTATAGTGTAGAAAACAATTTTCGTGTGTATATCTTTTTTATCATTAAATAAATTTTCCCACATTGTTTTATCAAGAAGGAAAACAGGGTCAATACTCTGAACGGGATTTTTTATACCGAGACTTTTGCAGTATTCAACACCATTAAGCTCCCGTAAAGATAGGCTGTCAAAATTTGAAAGCAATAGTTGAAATATTCTGTCCTGTTTTGAGTTTGATTTTTCCATTTTCATACCAAAACTTGCAGCATAAGAAAGGATATTTTTATCCGCATCAGCAAATGAAAATAAGAAAGCATCAATGTCAAACTGAATATGCCATGGTCTGAAAACCTGATCAGAACCGACTACAAAATTATGAAAGGTTTTATTAAGAGTTTTTAGTTCTTCAAAATTATTTAATTTTACGGTTTCAGGTATATATTTTTTTCTGAAATCATCAAAATATTTATTTTCCGGTTCTTGTGAAACATAAGGCTGACGCAAAGGATAATTAATATTTTGTGCGTTATAACCCGCATCATTTATCTTTTTGTTTAGCGCAAAAGCAGTCAGTACAGCTCCGAAATTAACATTTTCCCAGTGATAATTCAAAATTGCAACATTTTTCTTTGAACAAAAATTTTTATCCATGGCCTCTTTTATACTCATATTATTAACATCTCCCATGAATTCGTCTCTTGAAGGGTGCGGAGCCGGTGGTGCATTGAGGTGTGGAAGACCTTTTCGTACAATATCTACCGGAAATTCTTTTAAAAATTGAAAATTATTTTTTATTTTTTCAAAAACTAATCTTGCTTTTTCATTATTAATCAGAACAAGTGATATTCCGTTTTTATTTTTATATTTTTTAGGAACTCCCCAGAAATCTGCAATAGTAATATCTCCGACTCTTTTTATACGGGAATACTTACAATCGGAACAACTTTTTCTTAAACTCATATTTGCAAAAAAGCTTCTGTAATAATCATTTTTATCTGAATTATTTGTAAAAATCTTATTTTCAGTTTTTAAAGACATTACATTATAGTTATTACCCCAGCCGTCTCTTTTGTCTCTGAAATTTACATCAATAATTTTTTCGCCTCTATAGTTTTCATCAAGATATTTTCTGAATAATTTATAAGGCGGAACACCATGGCATATTAAATCAATTATCAGTAAATTGTCATAATCTTTATTTAAAAAATTTTTTAAACCGGCAGCCTGACACGGAGTTCCCGTAAACAAAACCGGACGCCCCTGTTCAAGATAAGTTTTAATATTTTTAAAAACATTTCCTAATTTACTTTGCAGGTATTTGGAACCCCTGAGTTTTATTAAATCTTCACTGTTATCAACAATAATATGTTCAACTTCCATATTACTGTTATATGCAGCACCGCAGACAACACCGTTTTGTTTAAGAATATATTCGGCAATTACGGTAAATACTCCGCCTGACGAAGATTTATTTAACAATATTTCATCATCCGCATAAGCCCCGTAAGCCTTTTGTTCACCAGTATTAAATTGTTTTCCGGTATTATCCGGACAAACAATTTTGCACTTGCCGCAATTAATACATTTTATCGCGTCAATTTGCGGATATAAAAATCCCTCTTTATTTTCAACCATTTTAATTGCACCCGAAGGACATGCGTTGTAACATGCTGTGCATCCTGTACAATTTTCTAATTTACATATATAATTCAAATCTTTTTTCATACAGCTTTTTTGATTTATGAAACATAACAAAATATACAAAACGGTGCTACGCACGTAAACCTTTGTACGGCACTTTTAGTAAAATTTCCAAACATTATTTTTTCAATTCCACACCCGCCTTTTAGTCTCCTGCATAACAAAATATACAAAATGTTATGGGTTCAGTATCTACAATATCATGAAGCCGTTTTTATATCAATAAAAAATTTTTTCATCAGCCGAAAAGGTACATTATAAGAATATCCATAACATTTTGTATATTTTGTTATGGATTTGAAAAATTTTTATAAAAATTTATAACAATTATTTAACTATTCCAAACCTTCCTTGATGTAATTTTTGATATCTCTTATTAAATTAGACCGTTTGTGTTCCCAAATCCATTTGCCCAGCGGGTGTTTTTTGTAGAAATATATCCGGTTTCTTTCGTAAATATCTTTGCTTATTTGAGAGCTTGTTGTGCTGTGGTTGTGGAATACAAAAGAAATGTTTGAAGTTGCGAGGCTGAATCCCGCATATAAAGCTCTCAGGCAATAATCCTGGTCTTCCCAGAATGCAGGTGTAAAGTTTTCGTCCATCAGCCCGATTTTTTCTATAACTTCGCGTTTAACAATTACACAGCTGAATAAAGGTTCAAGCATGTATTTATACGGCTCTTTAAAACGTTTTAGATATTCTTTGTAGTGCATAATATAATTGTCAGCGGTTAATTTCTTTTTGAAGAATTTTCTTCTTCCGGCATCACGCGGAGAAACCATCCCGAGCTGGGAATCGTATTCAAAAATTCTTATTGCGTTTTCAAGCCATTCAGGAGTAAACAAAATATCGTTATTCAAAAGTCCGATGTATTCATAATCAGATTTCAGAGCAAGTTCAATTCCCTGATTATTTGCTTTTGAATACCCTAAGTTTTCATTATTGTATATAACTTTGAGGTTTGAATGCTCTTTTTCAAACTCTTTTAAGTATTCTGTCGTTCCGTCGGTTGAATTGTTATCAATCACAATCAGGTCAAAAGAGTCCGTATATTTGTATATTGAATCCAAAAACGGTTTTGTTGCTTGCTCAAATTTATTATATACAGGTGTAATTATTACTGTTTTGTTCATTTTGTTTCTCCGGAATTTATTTAGTTAATGAAGATTATTGTCAAGCAATGCCTGCCATGCGTTTCTTAATTGTAACATGTAATGTCTGATATTGAAACCAATTTACCCATTTGAATGACAGCAAATTGTGCCGGTATTATAATTTTCCAATTTGCCGTCATTCAGTTAGTAGTTAGTAGTGTGGAGCAAGCTCCACAAAAGTTATTGTTGGGCTTCACCTAACCTATATTTATATTCTCACTCGCTCACCCGCAAGTTTACTATCCAATCATAGTAACTCTTTCCGCTTGTTTTGTCAGTTAGCGTTTTATAAGTCAATTTATGTATTGCACATTTTGATATCAATTTTTCCCACTCAACCTGATTAAAATCTTCAAACATAATTCTCTGAAGCTGTCCGGAAATCTCTCCGTCTAAGTATGGCATTTTATCCCACTCGGCTTTAAGTTCCGGAGTTTTGTCAGATAGAATTGTTGACAGGTGTTCAAACATAAAATAATTTATAAGAAAATCATTTTCATCCCAGTATTTTTCTATTGCCCGTTTTATTGCCTGCAAATTAGGACTTCCCTTTTTTGCTCGGATAAAATAACAGGACATTTTATTTTCCTGTAAGTCAGTAATTGGGTCTTTTTGAAACACACAAAAATCCGATTTCCAAACCTCCTGCGGAATTTTGTCCGTGAGATAAATGGTAGAATCAACCCAGCAGCCGCCGTATTTTTTCAGAAGGTTAAGCCTCAAAATATCGCTGAATATTGCAATCGGAATCTTTTTGGCTTTCAAAAGCTCATAATACTTTTGCGGGAGTTCAACATAATCTTTTATTGTCTCAAAGCTTAAGACATTGATTTTTTTATCACTCTCATATTTTTGAACGCTTTCAAAACATTTTTGAATCAACAAAGGTGCGTTTTCCCTGCCCTGATGCCAGTATTGCCAGATAATTTCCTCATCTTGCCCGTTTGGTTTTTCAAACGGAAAACTTATTGCATAATCGGCATATTTCTTTAAATCCTTCTTAATCTGACGTGCTTTTATACGGCTTCTCTTTTCTCTGTTGAAAATAAAAAGCTCAATAAAAATTTTAAAAAGACTGTTTTTTAGTTTTAACAAACTCATACTTTGCTGAAAAACCTTTTTCTTATGTCTCTGAAAGTAAACCTTCTTAATTTTTCAGGAATTTTATCCATACATTCTTTGTAATCAGAAGGTATGTGTTTTCTTCTCCACGGTTTGCCCGGTTTTCCTGCATAATGAAGCATTATGACATTTTTAACTTCTTCCCTTAAGGTATCATCAGTGTATACATTTTTCAAGAATTTATATTCATAAGAATCTGACCAGTCGTCGCTATAATACAAACTCTGGAATACTCCGTAACGGTACGGAAGAGCGTAAATTCTGTCGCAGGTTATATTCAAAACGTCTACATCAAAGAATTTGAGCCTTGTGTTGAAAGTTTCGATTGTTTTGTACATTCTCTGTACAAATTTTTCCTCGCGCATTCTTTTGGAATTAAACACAATAAAACTTGAAATAAATGTAAGCTCGTTCTTGTTTTCCGGAAAATACTTGTGGCAAATCATTTCTGCATTGTTTGGCTCCATTGCAACCGCCGCGCATTCGTAGTCTGAAATGTCTGTATTAAATACGTCAGTTAAGTCGCCTTTGAATAAAACATCCGTGTCTGCATAAATTACTTTGTCATACTCCTGCAACAATTCCGGTATCAAAAGCCTGTAATAAACAATCTCTGTCCAGCTTCCGCCCTTATTTATCGGCGCGTCTTTGAACCTCTCTTTTGAAATGTATTCAAAACGGATTGTATGATTGGTTCCTTCAAGCATTTTTTCAAACTCTTTTACATCCTTCTCCTCAATATCCGGATGGTAGACGTAAATATCGTAAGAAGTTTCTTTGCCTGCTGTATCAATAAGGCTTTTTATTGTTACAGCCGCGCCTAATATTATTCTTTTGTCAAATGTAAATACTACAGGAATTTTCATTGGATATCCTTTCTGTTTAACAGTGATCAAGTGATCAGGTGACCAAGTGATCAAGAGCGGAGAATATATGTTATTTGTGACTAAGTGACTGAGAAATGCAGGTTGGGTGAAACCCAACAATAACTTTTTTATTCCGGTGGGAATGCTGACGCTTTTCCCACCCTACACCGACTTCCCCTCGCCCCTTGCGGGAGAGCGGATTTTCGGTAGGGCGACGGCTTTGCCTAGCCCGTAAGGTGGAGGAAAGCTGTGAACTTTCCGACACCCCGAATAATCCAAGACGGGAAGAATTTCAAGTTGAGCTTGAGCGAAACTTAGAAATTCGGGTGAGGGGTTGGAGTTAAAGAGATTCTTCGCCCCTGAATTGTTATCGGGCTCTGAAAGACGGCACTTTGGGAGGTCTTAGTCCCAGCCAGACAATAACATTGTTAACCTCCGGTCACTAATTTCTTCAAATTATTCAATGATTCAATGTACAATTTTTGTTCGTATTCTCTCAACTTACCCTGCATTTTGGAATAACTGTCCTGAGACATGTTAATCCCTTCAATCAAGGCGTCTGCATAATTCTCATCTTCTTTGTATAAAATGGCATTTTCCCTGTTAAAACCATTCAAAGGCGCAAATTCTTCCACAATTATACACGGTTTCAAAAACCCGTATACAAGCTGGAAGTTCCCGCTCGTTCCGGTTGTATTGTACCTTATATGCATTGGGTCTTTTTTGTTATATGAAGTCAGCATAAAATCCGCCTTTTCCAGCTCTTCATACATTTTATCGAACGGGAGTCTGCCTTTTATATCAAAATATTTTTGAATTTCTTTCGGGAGCTTTTTGAGGTGTCCTTTCCCGACAACTGTAATTTTAAAATTATGTATGCCTCTTTCATGCAATTCTTTTACTGAATTTATAATCAAATCGTTGTTTTTCTTTTTACCCTGAATAGCTCCTATTGTAATAAAATTTGTGACAGTTTCATTTTTAGGTGTAATTTTGACCTCTCCAAAATAATGCGGATTAACAACAACTGACTTTGCGCCTTTGTAATTTAACTTTCTCAAAGTAATTAAATTTTCTTTCCATAATCCGGCATCCACTGCGTGTTTTGCTTCATGTTCCACCAGAAAAAGTTTTGATTTATCCATATCAGGATTAAATGTTTCATAACACTCATCATAATGAATACTGTCGCACAACTTTCCGGCAGTTGTTACAAGAATTCCGGCGGCATTACTTAAAGCATCTTTTTTGAAAAATTCTTTAACTTGATTTCTTGACAATTTATTCAGTGTAAGATTTTCATCTTTAAATCTTGAAAACAAACCTTCTTTGTATTTTTGCGGGTTAACAATAACAGAGACGTGATAGCCTGAATCCAGCAAATACTTGCAAAAACCGGGTACTACTTCCGAGTGGCTTTTTGAGCAGGGCTCCCATACAATAAAAGTATTGGATTTTATTACAGGTTTTTTATATTCAAAAAGCGGATAAATATAAGTTTTGATTAATGCTTCGTAAAATTTTGGTCTTAATAAAAACAGAGGTCGATATTTTACGTATTCAAAAAGCGAAGCTATCTGGTTGTCAAAAGTCCAGTGTCTTAATTCTTTTTTGCCCATTTTCCACGGAGTAAGCTGCAAATATTTGAAATAAAGCGGTCTATGGTAACTAAAAGAAGCAAAATGCCATGGTTTTTTCTTTGCAACAAAATGAATTGCTTTAGGATTTTTAGTAAAACTTGACCTGTTTGTAAAGTTGCTTGACTGGACATTCCACGCGTCATCAACAAGCATTATTTGACCTTTCAATGCTTCGTTTATAATCTCCTGATCACCGACTTTTATTGTATCAAAATGCTCTTTTGTCCAGTCAAGAAAAATCTTTTCCGCATTGATTTTTCTCATGTTTTCAATGTCCATAACGAGCATACCGGCATTAACGTAGTTCGGATTTTTCTTTGTGATTTTCTTATTTATATCCCGAACCCCTGCTATCGGATAACTGCCCATCCGGATATTAAAAAGTTCTTTCAGGCTGCTGTTGATAACAAAATCACAATCAAAATATATTACCCGTTTAACATTAGGTAAAAGACTCGGAAGCTTGAGCCGGTAAAAAGTCGGAAGTGAAATATATGAGTGTGTTTTTACGTCCATATAGTCAATAAAAAGACTGTTATCAATTTCAATAAACTCAATATTACAATCTTTTACGGACTTTAATTCCAGTAATTTTTCTTTATTTTTGTTTTTTATCCCGCCGTCTAAAATATAAAAATTCAAATAATCATCTTTTGCGGCATTAGCAAGAGCTGAGGCTATAACAACGCCTGCATATTTTGCATAATTATCATCACACGCTAAACAAACATTAATCAATCAAATAACCTCTCAATACTCCTTTTATAATCATACATGTTGAATCCGCTAAATCAACTTTTGAATTGGATTTTATTCTTTTATGTTATAATCAGGTTATGAATATTAACCCGATTAACAATATAAGTAATTATAATTTGAATTTTAAAAATAATCCAAAAACACCCGCTCAAAATGCGGAAATAAGTCCTGATGAAAATAAGTTAGTAAAGGAGCTTGATAAGATGAGTATGATTAATAATGTGAATATTAATAAAAAAGATTATGAAATGAATCTTTCAATGGAAGAGTTGGAAAAAAGAACACACAAAGATTATCTGACTACGAAAAAAATGCTTGCAGTTGACGCTCCTGAGTATCTTGAACTGGCAGACGGAGATAAAGAAGCTTTGAAGCATCTTGTTAAGGCTGCTGTAGTGTTGGATAAAGTAAACATGCAGCTTGATAATCCAAACAACCTGCCTTTCAAGGAATATCTTGAATCTGAAATTGCTAAAGGAAATAAAAAAGCAGAGTTAACAAAAATTCTTTTCGACGCGCAAAAAGGCGTCTGCTCTCTTGATAGAGAAAGCAATATGATTGAACTGGCTAAAGGTGTTTCGGAAAGACCGGGCAAAGGTGTGTATCCGCAGGATTTGGAGAAAGAAGAATTTCATCAGATTTTAATTAATATGCTCAAAAACGGCAAGGTTGACGATGTAGCAAAAATCCTTAACCAGCGCTCTGTAGTTGAAAGAGTCGGGAATGAACTTGTCGCAACCGATTATGTTGATAAATTCAAAGACGATTTTGCATATATGGCATCAGAACTTGAAAAAGCGGCAGAGACTTCAACAAACTCTGATTTTAACGAGTTTTTGATTCTTCAGGCAAAAGCGCTTAGAACAGCAGACCCGATGCTTGACGCTTATGCTGATAAAAAATGGGCAACTCTTCAGGACACGCCTCTGGAATTTACCATCACAAGAGAAAATTATTCTGATGAATTAACCGAAACAGTTGTAGAAAATCCGGAACTTAAAAAAATTCTTGATGAGAACGGAATTGTGCCGACTGCTAAGGATTTTCTCGGCGGCAGAGTTGGAATTATTAATAAAAAAGGAACGGAAGCTATTTTGAATGTAAAAAGGTTCCTTCCTCTTATGGCTCAAAATATGCCGTTCAAAGACGATTATATCCAGAATATTACTCCTGACAGCAAGGATTCCAAACAGACAATGGTTGATGCGGATTTAGTTGCGGTAACAGGTGATGTCGGAGAATTCAGAGCGGGAATTACTCTTGCTGAAAACCTTCCGAACGATGATAAATTGTCTATAAAAGAATTAGACGGCGGAAGAAGAAATGTTTACCACAGACAAATCCGTTTGATAACATCAGATGATGCCAGAGAAAAAATGAGAAAGAGATTAAATGCGACACTCAATCCGGATTTGCATAAATATTACAATGACGAAGCAGACCACTGGTTCACTGTCGGACACGAAAACGGTCACTCACTCGGTCCAAAATCCGGTACGGAAGGATTAGGCAAATATAAATCAATTATTGAAGAAAATAAAGCCGATATGGTCTCTCTTGCAATGCTCGATATCTTAACGGAAGCCGGTATGTACACGCCTGAGCAGAGAAATCAGATTATTGTAACGTATGCGGCTGATAATATGATGACATCAAAACCTACTTTGAGTCAGGCGCATAGAGTCCGCTCGGTTATGCAGAATTATTATTTCATCAAAGAAGGCGCAATGGAAATTACACCTGACGGTATTTTGAACGTTAATATAGACAAAATGGTTCCTACGGCAAGAAAAATGCTTGAAGAAATTATTCAGGTTCAGATGAAAGGCGATTTTTCTAAAGGCGAAAAATACGTTATGGATAATTTTGTCTGGACGCCTGAAATGCAGACTATGGCGGATAATATCAAAAAAGTTTCTAAAACTCTTAACGGAAAAGTTGAATCTCCGCTTGCAGACAAGCTGCTTGCAGAGGTGTAGAGGTAAATTTATCGGACCGGTATTAAGATTTCCCAATTTGCTGTTATTGCGGGGGTAAATAAATTAGGTTAGTAAGTGAAATCACAAGTTCAGCGTCATTGCGGGGGTAAATGAATCAGGTTAGTAAGTGAGATTACTGTTTTGGCTGTCACGGCGCAAGACAGTAAGCTTGTTTATCCCTAACCCTCGTCATCAAGGCTCAAAACTGCCATAAAAGCTTCCTGCGGGACTTCTACACGTCCGATAGCTTTCATGCGCTTCTTACCCTTCTTCTGTTTTTCCAGAAGTTTGCGTTTACGTGTAATATCACCGCCGTAACACTTATCAAGAACGCTTTTTCTAAGTGCTTTAATGTTGGTTCTTGCAATAACTCTTCCGCCGATTGCCGCCTGAATCGGAACTTCAAACATCTGGCGCGGAATAATTGTTTTTAATTTTTCAGTCAATTTCTGCCCGATATAATAAGCATTATCCTCATGGCAGATTACCGAAAGCGCATCTACAACTTCGCCTGCAAGCATCACATCAAGTTTGATAAGCTTAGAGCGCTTGTAATCCTCAAATTCATAATCCAGACTTGCATATCCTTTTGAGCGGGATTTTAACTGGTCATAAAAATCAGTAATAACTTCACTCAAAGGCAAATGGTAAATCAAATCAACACGGACTTTGTCCAGATAATTCATGTTAATAAAAATACCGCGTTTTGTCTGGCACAAATCCATCAGAGTCCCGACATAATCATTCGGAGTGATTATCGAAACTTTTACATACGGTTCTTCTATATAGTCTCTGTATTGCGCAGCAGGCAGATTTGCCGGATTATCGATTTCCACAACCTCGCCGTTTGTTTTATGGACTCTATATACAACAGAAGGCGCGGTGGTAACAATAGAGAGATCATATTCTCTCTCCAGACGTTCCTGAGCAATTTCCATATGAAGCATTCCCAAAAAACCGCAGCGGAATCCAAAACCAAGCGCGCTGGAGGTTTCCGGCTCAAATGTAATTGAACTGTCAGAAAGCTTGAGTTTTTCCAGCGCTTCTTTAAGTTCGTGGTAATCTTCATTATCAACAGGATACATGCCGGAAAATACCATTGGAAGAGCTTCTTTGTAACCGGGTAAAGGCTCTGCTGCAGGATTTTCAACGTGTGTTACCGTATCACCGACAAATCTTGTAATCTCTTTGATTGAGCCGGCAAAATACCCTACATCCCCGCAGACAAGCTCCTGTACCTGAACTCTATGAGGTGTTAAATACCCGAGTTCAACAATTTCATACTCTTTTCCGGACGCCATAAATTTAACTTTATCCCCGAGTTTCATTTTGCCGTCCATAATCTTAAAGAAGCACAAAGTTCCGAGATACGGGTCGTAAGCACTGTCAAAAACAAGCGCCCTTAGAGGTTTTTCAGAGGTATCAACAGGCGGAGGAACGTATTTTACAATAGCTTCCAGAACCTGATCAATATTTAAACCGGTTTTTGCACTTACAGGAATTGCCATAGAAGTATCAATTCCTAATATTTCTTCAATTTCTTCTTTAACCCTTTCGACATCGGCAGACGGAAGGTCAATTTTATTGATAACAGGAATTATTTCCAGATTCTGCTCTATTGCCATATAAACATTGGCTAACGTTTGCGCCTCAACCCCCTGAGTAGCGTCTACGATAAGCAAAGCACCTTCGCAAGCAGCAAGCGAGCGTGAAACTTCATAAGAAAAATCAACGTGTCCGGGGGTGTCAATCAGGTTAAAAATATACTTTTCGCCGTTTTGTGCCTCATAATTCATTCTTGCAGCATTCAATTTGATAGTAATACCACGCTCACGTTCAATATCCATCGTATCAAGAAGCTGTTCCTGCATATCCCTTTCGGCAATAGTACCGGTAGCCTCCAGCAATCTGTCAGCCAGCGTTGATTTCCCGTGGTCTATATGTGCAATTATGCAAAAATTTCTTACATTTTCCCTGTATTTCATAGTGTTTTTATTATAAATGAAAGATATTTCCGGAGCAACAGAGGCGGGAACATTAGTCCCGCAATAATCTTACTTTTTCTTGTCGGCAAGTTCGCTGTCTACCCTTAAAAATACGGGATTGATGTTTTCTTTGTCAATCAAATGCCCTGCTTTTAAGCTTTCGCAGGTAATATCATCAAGTTGTGTCTTTAAATCGTAAGAAAGCTGTTCTGCCATTCTTGATGCAATATTCGGACAATAAGGGTAAATAAGAGATGAAATTACTGTCATAACCTGAAGTACATTGGTTAAAACCTCTCCGCATTTTTCCGTCTGTCCTTCTTTGGCAAGTGTCCAAGGTGCATTATCAGTTACGTATTTGTTTGTAACATCAACAAGTTCATTGATTTTTAACGCCGCTTCCTGAACTTCCATATAATCAAAATGGTGTTTTACAGCTTTAACTGTCTCTAGTGACTGTTCTTTCAAAGTATTTTTGCCGAGGAATTCTGGCTTAATATCTCCGTCAAAGTATTTTACAAGCATTGAAAGAGTTCTGTTCAGGAGATTTCCCATTGAGTTTGCAAGATGCGCATTAACTTTTTCCTTAAAATCTTCATCAGAATAGTTACCGTCTTTTCCGCAAGGTGCAGCTGATGCCATATAGTATCTCAAAGGATCCGGAATATCCAGGTTAAACGCTTCAAGAACGCTTGTCGGAGAAATAACATTTCCTAAAGACTTTGACATTTTTGTCTGGTCAATTGTAATCCAGCCGTGCGCAAGAATATGTTCAGGAAGCGGAAGTTCAAGCGCCATAAGTATTGCAATCCAGTATATGCTGTGGAATTTTAAAATATCTTTTCCGATAACCTGAACATTTGCAGGCCAGAACTGTTTAAACTTATCTTCCGAATTTTCCGTATCATATCCGAGCGCTGTAATATAGTTAGAAAGAGCATCTATCCAAACATAAATTACCTGAGAATCATCATCAAGAACAGGTATACCCCAGTTTACGCTTGTTTTTGCACGCGAAACCGAAATATCTTCAATATTTTCAAGCTGATTGATAACCTCGTTTGCTCTGAATGACGGAATTATAAAATCCGGATGTGTTTTGATATGCTTGATTATCGCATCTTTGTACTTTGTAAGTTTGAAGAAGTAATTTTCTTCCTGAACAACTTCCGGTTTTTTCAAATGGTCAGGACAAAGTCCGTCCTCCGTAAGGTCTTTTTCGCTCAAAAAAGCTTCGCAGCCGGAGCAGTAAAGCCCTGTATAAGCGTGTTTATAAATATCACCTTTTTCTACAAGTTTTTTGAAAATTTTTTGTACAACCCTTTCGTGCTGTTCATCGGTAGTTCTAATAAATTGAGAATATTCTACATCCAGAGCTTTCCAGGCGTCTTTAAATTTTTGTGCATTCATATCGCAAAATTCTCTTGGGGAAACTCCCTTTTCCGCCGATGTTTTCTGAATCTTAATTCCGTGCTCATCAGTTCCGGTAAGAAAATAAGTATTGTCGCATCTTTGCGTAAAGTGTCTGTAAATTACATCCGTAAGAATTTTTTCATAAGCGTGACCGATATGCGGCGCTCCGTTCACATAATCAATAGCTGTTGTGATATAAAATTTTTCCATGATCTCAATTCCTCTTTTGAAATACATCTTACTATAAAGATAGCGAATAGTGAACTCATCCCCCCGTGCTCCGAAATTACTGTCGGGTTCAGCTGGGTAAATATACGAACCGGCAGCGGTTCAGAACAGGCTTTGGTCTGATAATATTCTTATAAATTATCTTTCCGCTTTTTCATTTTTTTTGAGCGCTCCGGCATATTCTCCTCATGCTCATCGCAGCCGAGAACCTCGTTTAAATGATTAATCAATGCTTCAGAGTGATAACACATTGCATGTTCTGATTTGTGGTGGATATCAACTATATGATAATGCATCGCCATCTCAACCTGTATTAATGCCATATTGTAATTGTAAATTGTATCAATATACCTGTTTAAAGCCATTATATAATCTTTTCTTGCATCTTGAAGAGCTACATAATTTAACTCGTCATTTTTATATTTCGCCTCAACAATTTTTAAGTTATCAAGCGCCTGCTCCGCTTCCTGCTGAGAAGCCGGAATTTGCCGTTCGGTTCTGTCAAAGTTGTTAAATGCTCTTTTAATTTCGTAATACAAGTCTTTTTTAAACAAAATTATCTCATTATCCGCAAGACTGACCTGTGCATCAGCACCTTTAATTGAATGCTTTAGCTCCATAAGATTAACATTTGAACTCAGATTAACTCCAACCTGCAAACTGTTGTTTGAAACTTCATTTGTATTATTAAAACCGTATCCGACATTTCCTGAAAGTGTCGGAAGGTAAGTTTTTTTAATATATTTTAAAGACTGAATCATTGCGTCTCTGGTTGAAATTAAAACCCTTAAATCAGGACTGCTTTCATACGCAAGCTCAACGGCATTTTCTCTCTCAAACGGAAATACATATTTTGAATATACTTCCGGCTTGTGAGGATTGGATGTATAAGCATAATCATTTTCAAAATTAAAGGTTTTTGTATTTTTTATACTAAAATCGGGCTGACTATCCAAATACATTGAATTTGTTAAATCGACTCTGGCATTATAAAAATTGTTTTTTGCCTCAATAAAAGCAATTTCTGCCTCGCTTAAATTGAGTTTTGCTGTAGCTAAATCCGCACCCGGCTTTGCATTCTCAACAAAATTTCTGTTAATTTCAACATTGTTTTCCGCAATACACATCAATGCCTGCGCCCTTAACATATTATAATACTTGACTTTTATATCAAATAACGTTGCGCAAAGACTGTCCATGAATTCATACTCGGCACCTATTTTATAAAACTCTTCCATCTTAATATAAGCAGTGGTTTTTCCGAAATCCCATATCATTTTATTTACCGAAACCCCGACATTCGGAAGCTCCCTGTAGTGATGATTGTAATAAACACTGTCGGAATTGTTCTCGTTATAAAATCCGGCTCCCACACTGATTACCGGAAAATATGAAGAACGTGCAAGCCCGAGATTACTCTTTGCAATATCAAGATTGTATTTTTGTCTCTTGATTTTTGGACTGTTTTTAAACGCCGAGGCAACGCAATCTATCATTGACAAATTGCTTCCATCCTTAATATCAATCGGATGAAAAAGTTCATCATCGTCATGCGCAAAGGCAGGGTAAAAATTCCAGCAAAAAAGCGCAAGAAAAAACATTACTAAAAATCTTTTCCTCATACATACAATTATACCACGACTGTCAAGTCTGAAAAGCTGAAAACAGCGCCTTCTCTACCCTACAGGGCAAATGTCTCATGCCGGAGACTTAGTGATTAAGTAATTGAGGTAATAAAATTACAGACCGGGTTTACTAACCCCCTCCCTAACCCTCCCCGCCGGAGAGGGAATGCGCTTGCGTCTTTCAATTAACGCGTATCCCCCGCCTATTTGGGGAGGGGGATAATCTTAGTCCGTAGTGTGGAGCTTGCTCCGCAAGAAATACAGGTCAGGCAATGCCTGATATGTAACATCTTCTGTAATATTTTTATAAACAAGCTCTACTAATCCAGAAGTGCTTCCAGAATTGCAGCATTTTTGCCTGCCATTGTATTAGCTTTTACTCTGCTTTTGTACATGTAGCTTCTTAATGCTTCTCTGATTAATTCTGAACGTGTTCTGTTTTCGCCTTCAGCAACTTTGTCAATTCTGTCTAAAAATTCTTCAGGCATTGAAATTAGTACTCTTGCCATATATTTCTCCTTTATTATATAGTGATGTTTGATATCCTATATATATAAAGTTTTAAAAATAATAAAAATTGCTTTTTTAAGTTAAAATATGAAGTTTTGTAAAGTTTGTTTTTTTAATTATAAACTCTGTACCTTTTTAACCGTTAAATCTTTTCATTAATTCTTCAACAATAATCCAGTCATCTTCTTCATCTATTTCATAAGATGTATAAGCCGGAAGCTCATATACTCCGATTTTTCCGGAAAGTCTGCACTTATCTTTTAAAATG
Organism: Candidatus Gastranaerophilales bacterium; assembly: GCA_944324185.1. GTDB lineage: Bacteria > Cyanobacteriota > Vampirovibrionia > Gastranaerophilales > Gastranaerophilaceae > CAG-196. Next base: position 42,687 of record CALUVI010000003.1, read on the forward strand.
TTTTTGACTAAATTGATGTAACAGGCGCCGTTTTCGGCTATCAAACCTTCAAAATCCTGCCTTCTCGGTCGATTTTTGTAATTATAGTTTACTGGCACAACTTCAAAATTTTCAAACCGCCAGTGAAATTGTTTTTCCCGTACCCCTGTAAACATTGAATCATATTCGGTTTTGACAAATTTTTCATACATTCCGTCAATATCTTCTGCCCTTAGCATTGGAGAAGTTGCCTGTATAAGGAAAAATAAATCTTCACCGTTAAGATTGGCACTGTCAAGATATTCAAGCATGGTACTTTCCGTTGAAGAAGTGTCGGAAGCATTTTCCGGCTTTCTGTTATATATCTCAACTTTTGGAAACTCAAAGGATAAAACAGTTTTTTTAATTTCATCACTGTCTGTCGCAATAACAACTTTGTCTATATAACCCGCATTATTTGCAGCTTTTGCCGTCCAGTAAACAAGAGGTCTGCCGTTAAGAAATTTTATATTTTTTAGAGGAATTGATTTACTTCCGCCTCTAACGGGTATGAAAGCTATATTCATTGTTTTCTTCCTTAATTTTAATTAAGTCGTATAAAACCTGATTGTACGGAGTCGGGATTTTGAATTCTTTCCCGAGCTTTATAATCTCGCCTGCAAACATATCAACTTCCGTTCTGCGCCCTGCAAGTATATCCTGATGCATTGAAGTCTTGCCCTCATCACACATTTTATCCAGAGCCGCAAGAGCATCTCTTTCAAGATTGTCAAGGTTTCTCACTCCCTTTTTTTCTGCAATACTTCTGACTTCCGAGATAATCTTTTTTGCGGTTTCTCTGAAAATTTTATTGTGTTTAAGTTCTCCAAATGTCATATTTAATATTGCAGAAATCTGGTTGGAAAAAATATTCATTGTAAATTTCAACCAGAGAGCATAATTAATATCTTTCGGAATAGAGTAATTTATACTGCAATCTTTAAGAATTTGAACAGTTTTTCTATCATATTCCAGAACAATCTCACCGACTCCGTCCTGAGTGACACTGTTACCGTTCCTTACTGCGCTGTGCCCGATAAAATAAGACTTTAAAACCTTAGCCTGTGGATATTTCCCGCTGATTATTTCTTCTGATGAAACACCGTTTAACAATGAAATTATTCTTGTATTCTCCGATACAAAATTTTTAATACTGTTTATTGCAGACTCAAATCCCTGATACTTTGTGGCTATAATAATCAAATCCGCTTTAAAATCACTATTGTCAGGAAGAATGTATTCAAACTCCTGAACGTCTCCGTTAAATACCGGTTTATTCTTTGAATATTTTTCTAACCGTTCTTTATTAACGAGTATTTTAAGATTACACTTACCCCTGAACCGAACTGCATACGTAAGTCCGACAGCCCCCAGACCGCATATTAAAACATTTTTCATACAATTATTTTACATCAACTTTTGATTATAAGCAAAGGGAGGAGGGGTGAATGGATTTGGCAGTTAAGTAGTGTGGAGCTTGCTCCACAAAATATAATGCTTGTGGAGCAAGCTCCACACTACTACTTTACTTATTTAGTTATTGTCAGGCTGAAGCCAGACCTATTTACTCAATCTTTCATAAGCGTATTAATAAAACAATAAAAAAGAGTCCTTTAAGGACTCTTTTTTATTAGCGGAAGACGAGACTCAAACTCGCGACAGTCTGCTTGGAAGGCAGTGACTGAGGTAATAAAATTGCAGACAGGGTTTACTAACCCCCTCCCTAACCCTCCCCGTTGGAGAGGGAACGTGCTTGCGTCGTTCAACTAACGCGTATCCCCCGCGTCCATTTTAAGAGGCAGTAGTGTGGAGCTTGCTCCGCAAGAGACGCAAGTCGGAAAACTTTTCTTTATAATAACTTTTATATGATAAAATTAACTTATGCAGGAAATAACAGCAGGAAAAGTATACAGACATTACAAAGGCAATATTTATAAAATCATTGCGCTTGCCCGTCATTCAGAAACAGGCGAGGATATGGTCGTTTATCAATCAGTAAAAAACGGAGATATCTGGACCCGTCCGAAAAGCATGTGGAATGAAAAAATTGACAACAACACGCTAAGATTTACGCTTGCGGAAAATCTTTAAACTTTTCCGATTCATACCCTAATTGTCTGAGAACCGCAACTACCGCCTCCGGTGCAAGTCCGACAATGTTTTCAAAACTCCCTTCATATTTTTCCACAAAGTGCGGCGGAAGTTCTTGTATACCGTAGCTTCCGGCTTTATCAAGCGGGTTATAGGTTTCAATATAATAATTAATTAAATAATCCGAAAGCTCATTAAAACGGACATAACTCGAGGTTGAAATTAACGCGGCTCTGTTAGTCCCGGTATTTATTCCGCAGGTGGAAGTTACAACCGTGTGAGTTTCACCGGAGAGAGATTTTAACATTTTATAAGCATCCTCTTTTGAATGCGGTTTGCCGAGAATTTTGTTGTGCAAAACAACAACAGTATCAGCAGCAAGCACAATTGAATCCTTATCCGAACGATTTGAAACATCAAGACACTTTTTTGTTGCTAAATCTTCTATTTTTTCATAAGAAAAAACATCATCAGGCAGCTTCTCGTCATAGTTTGACGGAATAACTTCAAATTCTAATCCCAAATCAGCAAGTATCTTTTTTCTCCGGGGAGAGTTGGATGCAAGAATAAGTTTCATAAAAAAGCTCCTTAATATCCGTTTTCTATAAATTCTCTGTTTCTGAATTTTGCTCCTAATTCTTTTGCAATCTTTTCGCATTCGGACGCATCTACATAGTGAATTTTATCAAATCCCGTAACAACGGAGGCAGTAACTTCTGTCCCTTCATCCGCACAAGCTTTAATAAATTTTTTAACTTCCTCATAAGCATTTTTAATCTTAGGTTTGCAAATGTTATCATAATCCGTATCATTTGCGGCATTTAAACTTACGGAATACGAATCAACCAGCCCTTTAAATTCTTTCGGAATGTTTGTTTTGTAAACGGCACTGGCATGTCCGTTCGTATTAACTCTGATTTTAATCTGAGGGTAATTTTCTCTCAAATATTTACAAAATTCCTTCATCATCTCTCGTCTTAAAAACGGTTCTCCATAGCCGCAAAATACAACATTCTCCGGAGTTGGATTATACTTTTCAAACTGGTTTATTATGTCTTCCAGCGAATAGTTATCATCATGCCACATCTCCGCGCCGCAAACATCGTCTTTTTGGCTTCTTAAACAAAAAATGCAAGAATTTGTGCAAGCGTTTGTAAGATTAACATAAACCGTTTCAGGATGTTCGTTTTTATCAATTGAATAAACCAGTGTATACATTTTTACCTCCTAAATAATTATAATACAAAATATCAAAGGAAAGATGAGATTTAGTAAATATAGTTTGAAGTTTTAGCTCAACAAAAAATAATTTTTTTAAAATACATGGTAGACATCAGACTGCAAATATAATTAAATAGTTATTGACAGAGCGGATATAACCAATCCGACAAAAAGCTCGCCCAAAGAGTAGAAAGGATAAAAAATGATTAATGAGAAATTAGAAGAGGCATTTAACGACCAGATTAACAAAGAACTTTATTCTGAGTATCTTTATTATGCAATGAAAGTTTACTTTCAGGAACTCAATTTACAGGGTTTTGTAAACTGGTTTGACGTACAGGTTCAGGAAGAAAGAGCACATGCAGTCGGAATGATTGATTATTTGAATGACAGAGGGGGAAAAGTGGACCTAAGAGCGATAGAAAAGCCCGTAATCGAAGGCAATACTCCTCTTGAAGTATTTGAACATGTATTGAGACATGAAGAATATGTTACTTCAAGAATTAATCATGTTATGGACATTGCTGAAGAAGTTCGCGACAGAGCTGCAATGCATCTTCTGGACTGGTATATAAAAGAACAGGTAGAGGAAGAAGCAAGCGTTGGCGGAGTTCTGGCTACATTAAGATTAATCGGTGATGATAAAAAAGCTTTATTAATGCTGGACAAAGACCTTGCGGCAAGAACATTTGTTGCTCCGGTAATAGGATAAGTTATAATCAGGGCGGGCTTCCGGTCTGCCCTTTTAAATTTTCCGGGTTGAAATAAATTTTATAAACAAGTACAATTAGAATAAGAAAAAATTTTACCGGCAAGAAGAGAGAAGATAATGGCTGCAGTAGAAGATGTTAACAGACTGATTAATATAGGGTTTGCACTCCATGAAGCAGGCAAGCTTGAGGACGCTGAAACCGCGTATCAGGAAGCGCTTGCAAAGGATAGTGAAAACGCAGAAATATACAATCTTCTGGGTGTATTAAAACTGCAGCAAAATGATGTAATTTCCGCCGTAAATTGGATTGAAAAAGCAATTGAACGCAAACCGGAATCATATTTTTACGAAACTCTTTTTCAAGCGTATGTAAGAGCGGGGCTTTATAAACAGATTGTAAAACGTCAGGATGAAGTATTAAAACTGTTTCCGGAGAATTTTTCGCTTTTATTCAACATAGCTCTTGCAAATACTAAGATTAAAAATATCCGGACCGCAATAATTTTTTATGACAAAGCTTTGAAGATTAATCCCGGTTCGTATGATGCGTGGTTTAATCTGTCTCATCTCTATAGCATTGAAGGGGAGGCGGAAAATGCTATCTCAGCGTTAAAAATATGTAAGAAAATTAGACCGGATGATATTGATATAGATTATTTTTTAAGCCTTGCATATATGAGGACTAAAAACTATGAAAAAGGATTAAAGCTTTTTGAAACAAGACTTTGTCGTGAAACTGCGTTTGCACTGAGAAATAAAACTTATCCAAACAAATTAACCCGGAAAAATCTCTGGAAAGGTGAGAATATTAAGGATAAGACTATTTATGTTTATTATGAAGCAGGTTTTGGTGATGTGATAATGTTTTCAAGATATCTTCCGCTTCTTGCTCAAAGGTGTAAAAAAATTATATTTTTCCCGCAAAAACCGCTTGCTCCTCTTTTTAGAGATAATCCGCTCGGCGTTGACGTAATTATTGACAAATATATTCCTGAAAAAGATATTGATTTTGATGTCCACGCCCCGCTTTTAAGTCTTCCGTATCTTCTGGGACTTAAGGGCAACAAAGTTTTTGCTTATCCTGAAGGTTACATAAGACCTAATAAAGAGCTTGCTGAAGAATACAGAAAAAAATATTTTGACAACAAAAAGATTAAAGTCGGTATCAAATGGCAGGGAAATACATATTATGATCAGGACAGAGTCATTCCGGTTAAGTATTTTAAACCGCTTATGGAAGTAGAAAATACGCAGTATTGTTCCTTCCAAACATTTGAAGGTTCTGAGGATATTAAGGATTTAGACGGGATTATCGACATCGGAAAAGATTTGACAGATTTTTCCCGGACAGCGGCAGCGTTGAGTAATCTGGATTTAGTTATCTGTAACGACACTTCCCTTGTTCATCTTGCAGGTGCTATGGGAATTCCTTGCTGGGTTATGCTTCCTTATGAAGTTAACTGGAGATGGCATACGGATTTAAGTAAATGCGACTGGTATGACAGCGTAAAGCTTTTCCGCCAGCATAAAATCAGAGATTGGAAAAGCGTCTTTGATGATATATTAAAAGAAATGGTTTAATACAAAAAATTAAACCGGAGGAGTGAAAAATGGACGATTACAAAATTATCATTACAGTATCAGGCGCGGACAAAGTCGGAATTGTATCAGGAGTTTCGACGGTTCTTGCAAAGTACAGAGTTAACATTGAAGATATCAAGCAAACCCTTATGCAGGGGCATTTTGTAATGTTCATGCTCTGTGATATTAAAGAATCCGAACTCAATTTCAAAGAGCTTAAGAATGTTCTTATAGAAGAAGGCAACCGGCTCGAAGTAGAAATATGGGTTCAGAAAAAAGGTATTTTTGAAAAGATGCATACTGTATAAGGTTTAGTGATCAAGTGACCAAGTGATCAGGTGATCAAGAAAATTTGTTAAAAATTTTAAATAAATTTCAAATATTTATTTTCATCTTGGTCACTTAGTCACTTGGTCACCTGGTCACTGAAAAATGTCAAACGAACTAACTCATCTAAACCAAATATCAGAATTTTTCAAACGCGCAAGCGCAAAGGTAAAACTTATAACGCTTATTGAAAAAGCAAAAAAAGAGTATGACAGCTTTGATTACACATCGGGAATTCAGACTCTTGAAGAAGCTTATAAGCTTGACCCTTCAAACCCTGCTGTCCTGCGCGGACTGGGGTGCATGCATCAGTTTAATAAAAAATATGACAGGGCGCTTGAGTATTTTGAAAAGGCGCTGGAGTTTTCTACTTCAAAAGAGATTGAATATACGCTTATAGGAATGGTTTACTATCTTGAGAACAGGCTTGATGAAGCGGTTGAAAATTTTAACCTCGCAATTGATGAAAACGATAGTTATACAAAGGCTTACGAAGGAAGAAATCAGGCAATGCTTGAAAACCATGTAAAAATTCTCGACTTACAGGAAGCTTTAAAAAAATACTTCTGAATTTAACCGCGCTATTATTACCGTTTAAAAATATTTACTCCTGCAATTTAAGAAATATAGAAAGCGTTTTAATATTATAACGGGTAATTGGCTTCCAACCTCACCCCGACCCTCTTTAAACCAGGGGGTGTGAATTATAAGGAGGTTTTATGCAAATAAAAATATTACTTGTTGAAGACCAGAAGTTAATGCGTATCGGTATAAAATCTTTGTTTTCTGACTACCCGGAACTCTCAATAATAGGCGAAGCCGTAAACGGTAAAGAAGCGGTTGAAAAAGCGAAACTTATAAAACCGGATATAATCCTTATGGATATCGGACTCCCGGATATTTCAGGCATTGATGCCTGTAAACAAATACTTGAGTATAACAACAATATCAAAGTAATTATGCTCACATCACATATCTCGGATTCCGAACTGACTTCTTCACTTTGTGCGGGCGCAAGTGCTTATGTAATAAAAGATATAAGCACTGATTTTTTGATGAGTGTAATAAAAATGGTAAAAGAAGGAGCTATGTGGATAGACCCTCATGTGGTTCCGTTTATCCGCGATAAAAACAGTGTTATTCCTTCCCGCCAGCTTTCCCGTAGTGCTTTTAAGGAACATCATTCAAATCTTACCCAGAGAGAGTATGAAGTCTTAAAGCTTGTGGTAGACGGACAGTCGAACAGTCAGATAGCAAAAACGCTTACAATAAGCGAACATACCGCAAAAGCGCATGTTTGCAATATTATACAAAAGCTTGTAGTTGATGACAGAACGCAGGCTGCGGTCAAAGCGCTTAAAGAAGGTCTGGTTTAAAAACCGGACCTTCTTTTTTTATTTGTGGTATAATTTATGTGTGGTCTGCAAACTAATGTCAAAAAAATTTTTTACAAGTTTTATTTGATATTATGATGTAAAAGGAGAAAATATGCCGGGACTATTAGATATCGCAACCGTAACCGTAGGGAAACAGCGGACTGCAAATGCAGAAAATGCTCTGTTACAATATTCAAGAGGATTGTACAGACCGCCTCTAAGTATAAAAAATAAGTTAAAAACCCAATTTCATTTTGGCGATGAATCAAAGCTCGGAAAAATGGTTATACCTGCAGAAAGTGACGGAGTTTTTGCAAGCTGGCGCAAAGAATTAAACAGACAGCCGGCAGCAGATGTTTTTGAACTCCAGCCGATAAATAAGGTTAAAACGCCGGATGATGCGGAAGAACTCAAAGAATTAGAACTGGAAATCAGGCATAAGGAATGGCTTAAAGAAATAGATACAAGATTGAAAAAACTCGGTTTTAAACGTTAGTAAATTTTAAGTTTCCATTCCGGTATTTTTGGTGTAAAATGTGTAAGTGGATTTTAAAAGGAGAAGGACGGTTCTTTTTGAACCGGATGTGTATATAATATGACGATACAAGAATGGTTTGATAAACGAAAAGAGGCTCAAATTGAGCGCAGAGCCCGTGATATGAAGGGCATTGAAATTGAAACACCCGAGCTCTGGACAAAATGCGTTCATTGCGGTGCTCAAATGTTAAAAACTGATCTGGAAGAAAATATGTTTGTTTGTCCCCATTGCGACTATCACTTCCGGATAAACGCAACCGAGAGGATTAAACAGCTTTTTGATGAAAGCTCTTTTGAAGAAATGTTCAAAAATGTACTTCCGACAGACCCTCTTAATTTTGTTGATACCGAGCCTTACGCTGAGAGACTGAAAAAAGCCCACGCAAAAACCGGGCTTGATGAGGCTGTAATTACAGGTATCGGGAAAATTGAAGGACATAAAATTGCTGCCGCCGTTATGGACTTTGATTATATGGGCGGTTCAATGGGAAGCGTTGTCGGAGAAAAAGTTACAAGGATTATGGAAGAAGCTTTGAAGCAAAAACTTCCTATGCTTGCAGTGACTTCATCAGGCGGCGCAAGAATGCAGGAAAGCGCTTTGAGCCTTATGCAGATGGCAAAAACTTCTTGCGCTGCAGGAAGGCTTGATGAAGCCGGAATTCTTTATATCAACCTTCTTACCGAGCCTACTTTCGGCGGTATTACAGCAAGTTTCGGAACTCTCGGAGACATAATTATTGCAGAACAGGGCGCAAGAATCGGTTTTGCGGGAAGAAGGGTTATTGAACAGACAATAAGACAAAAACTTCCGGAGGATTTCCAGACAGCGGAATATCTGCTGAAATTCGGTCAGGTGGATATAGTCTCCAAGAGAAAGAATTTAAGAAAAACACTGGCTAATATTTTAGATATGCATGGGGTGTAAAAAAGATGACACAGGTATTAGACTTTGAAAAACCAATTGTAGAAATACAAAAAAAGATAGATGAACTTAAAAAGATGAGCGAAGAGTCCGGCATGGATTTAAACAGTCAGATTGAGGACTTTGAAAAACAGGCTCAGGATTACAAAAAGGAGTTGTATTCAAAATTGAAACCTTCACAAAAATTACAGATTGCTAGGCATCCTGAAAGACCAAAATTTTTAGATTATGTTGATTTAATTTGCGAAGATTTTATCGAACTTCACGGCGACCGCGAAGGGATGGACGACAGAGCAATTATCGGCGGTCTGGCTAAACTTGACGGCAAACCGGTTATGATTATCGGGATTCAAAAAGGCAAAAATACCAAAGAAAATCTGGAATATAATTTTGGTATGCCGCAGCCGCAAGGTTACAGAAAGGCATTGAGACTTTTTAAACACGCAAACAAATTTAATATGCCGATTGTAACAATTATCGACACACCGGGTGCTTATCCGGGGATTAAAGCAGAAGAAACGGGGCAGGGCGCGGCTATTGCAATGAACCTTAGAGAAATGTCAAAACTTAACGTTCCGATTGTTTCTATTATTACAGGCGAAGGCTGCAGCGGCGGAGCACTCGGATTAGCGGTCGCAGACAGGGTAATGATGCTCGAACACGCTTATTACACGGTTATTTCACCGGAAGGCTGCGCTTCTATTCTCTGGAGAGACGCTTCACGCTTTGCTGATGCTGCAGAAGCTTTGAAAATCACCTCGAAAGATTTATTGGAATTTAATATTATTGACGAAGAAATAAAAGAACCTTTAGGCGGCGCGCACTGCGATTACAACGAAACCGCTTCTAATATGAAGAGTGCTATAGTTAATGCGCTTAAAGAATTATCCAAAAAATCTCCTGAAACACTCAAGAACGAGCGCTACAACAAATTCCGCGCAATGGGAAGATTTGTAGAGGGGTAGATTGATTTTGCGGTAAGTGACTAAGAAGGATTTTATTAGTGACTGAGTGATTAAGTGACTAAGTGACTGAGAATTTAAAAACAGTAGTGTGGAGCTTGCTCCACAAGGTAAGAACGGTAGGTTGGGTGAAACCCGACAAAAATCTTCAGGAAAGTTCGCAGTAAAATAATGGAAAGTTTTTAAAAGTCCTGCAATTCTTCCTTGTTGTCCCAACGATACAACATAAGTACTTCCCGGATTATTGCAAGGTATTCGTTCAAAGTAGTAATGTCGTAGGTGAGACCTTCTTCGATTGCTTTCAGTTTTTGGTAAATCCTTATTCTGATTTCCTTCTCTAACATAATCATACTCCTCCTGTGTAGACATGTATGCATGGCTATAAGAGAAGTATACATTCTTGTTATCCGATTGTCAATAGATTAGTATACTTGTTATGATGACAAGTATACATAGTAATATAGTAAGTAAAATTGGTTTAAAGATTAAATTATTGAGAAATAAGCTCGGGCTGAGTCAGGAAGAATTTGCAGAAAAAGCTGAACTAAGTAAGAATTCCCTTGGTGCTATAGAGCGTGGTACCAGCGTTGCTGGTATTGACACTTTAGAACGTATTGCAATTGCTCTGGGTATTGAGCTTAAAGAACTCGTAGATGTATCTAAGATTGACTTAGATTAAAATTCTGAACTTTGAAATAAAAATACAGGCTAAAGATTTTTACTACATTCGCTGAATTTAAATCAGGGGAACGTAAATAATTACCTCCCCTCAATTAAGAAAGGAGGCAAAATGCTAGTTGAAATCAGCGAAAAAGAACTATTACTGGTTATAGTTTTAGTTCTATTGTACCAAGTCCTATAGTTTAGGACACGGGCTGGGGTATTAACGCTACCCTTGCCTGTATTCTTATTATAACGTATTTTTTCAAAAATACAAGCCGGAAGGGGAATATGAACAATTATTATGAATTAAAAATTTCAATAAATCCTGAAATGGAAGAAATTGTGTCAGACATTTGTTTTTCAAATTTTGACTGCGAAGGTGTGGTGCTTGCGGAAGAAGCTTACAAAGACCTTGAGATGACTTCAACTACAAGAGGAACTTTAAAGGTGTTCTTAAGAGCTGATTCCGGTATGGAGCAGGCTTATCCTCCCCTTGAGGGAGGGGCGAAATCTCCGATTTCGGGGTGGGGTAAAACTCAAAATGAATCTGCGGCATCCCTTGAGGAAATGTTAATCAGGATTCAGAGCGTTTTACATAGAGAGCGTGAACTCTTAAAAGAACGGGGATTTACAGAGGAAGAGCTCGGAAGCTGGAAAATTACATTAGACGAAAAAGAAAATCAGGATTGGTCTAAGAAATGGAAAGAAAAATGGACTGTAACGCACGTTACAGACAGAATTGCCGTTGTTCCGAGCTGGCTTGAATATACGCCTAAGGAAGACGAAATTACAATTACGCTTGACCCGGGCTGTGCATTCGGAACCGGAACACACCAAACAACGCAGCTTTGTATGAAGGCGCTTGAAAAATACATGCCAAAAGGGGCTAAAGTTGCCGATATCGGAACAGGTTCGGGAATTCTGGCTATTTGCGCAATGAAGCTCGGCGCATCTTTTGCTTACGGCTGTGACAATGACGGAACGGTAATTGAAGTCTGCAAAGAAAATGCAAAAATTAATAACGCAGATTGCGTATTTGAATATGGAACCGCTGATAAAATTACAGAACAGTATGATTTTGTATGCGCAAATATTCTGCATAATGTACTTGCGCAAATTACCGGTGATTTAAAAAATATTATGAAACCCGGTGCAAAAATGGTTTTGAGCGGAATTTTGAATGACAAAAAAGACATAGTGCTTGAAGCTGCAGCAAAACATAATTTGAAAGTTGTTGAAATAACGGCACAAGACCGGTGGGTTGCAATTGTTGTTGAAAAATAAACGATTTTCCGATTAAAATGGATTCATTTTATTCAATTATCAAATTTTACCTGTTTAAATGCAGGTCGGTTTAGTAAAACCGGCATTAGCTTTTTCAGATTGTATGATGATTTCGCCGGAATATAAAAGTTATTGTCGGGCTGAAGCGCGACCTATATTTCTAAATTATCATGTACAGTGAAGTAGTGAAGTAGTGTGGAGCTTGCTCCACAAATATTTAAATTATTTAAAAATGTTTAAATTTTACACAATACCTGTGGAGCAAGCTCCACACTACGGACTACAAAGGGACGAGAGGTACGCGTCAATTGAACAACGCAAGCACGTTCCCTCTCCGGCGGGGAGGGTTAGGGAGGGGGGTAAACTCAACCGGCAATTTTATTACCTCAATCACTCAGTCACTCAGTTACCGGCAAGAGACCTTTACACCCTTTTTGAAGATAACATATCCGTAACTTCGAGCGGTGTAAGTTTAATTTCTTTAACCTTTTTCTTAGCACACGGAATTATAAAAGTAATTTTTCCGTCAGAAACTTTCTTATCTTTTTTCATTATTTCTACAAGCTTTTCAGGCGGAAATTTTTTATTAAGAGGTTTAAATCCGTATTTTTCCAGAAGTTCGATTGACAGTCTATAGTATGAATAAGTTATATATTCCTGCTTGTATGCCCGGTTTATTATAAAGAACATTCCATACACAACCGCCTCACCGTGAGTATATTTTTTGTATCCGGTAATTGTCTCAAGCGCATGCGCAAGAGTATGACCGAAGTTGAGAACTTTTCTCAAACCGCCTTCTTTTTCATCCTGATTTACGACAGCTGTCTTTAAGTTCAGACAGTATTCAATCATTCTAATTATTGTTATCGGCTCTTTCTGGAGAATTTTCTCGCAGCCGAGAGTCAAAAATTCAAACAAATAAAGCGCCGTTTCATACCCGCAGTTTTCTTCAATAAAGGCGTATTTCAGAACTTCTCCCAAGCCGGATAAAAATTGTCTTTTATCAAGTGTATTCAAAAAATTAATGTTAATAAATACAGCCTTTGGCTGCCAGAAAGTTCCGATAATGTTTTTGGCATCTTTTAAATCTATTGCGGTTTTTCCTCCGACAGAAGAGTCTACGGCAGAAAGAAGCGTTGTCGGAACCTGAATATAGTCAATTCCTCTCATATAAGTCGAAGCCGCAAAACCGGTAATATCGCCGACAACTCCGCCTCCTACAGCTACCATAACATCTTTTCGCGTAAGCCCCAGCTCTGCTGCACGCTCAATAATTTTCAGGTAATTTTTGTAATTCTTTTCCTGTTCACCGTCTTTCAGAATAAAAAGTTCGTCCTCAGAAAAATCAAATTTGTTATAGTATAAATCGTAAACCTTTTTGGAAATTACAATAAGCCTTTTCTGCCCCGCTGTTGCTTCGTCAATTTCCTTATTGAGTTTAGCGAAACTGTTGTCGGAAATCTCTATATTGTATTCTTTTTCATTAGTTTTTACATTAAGAATCTGCTTCATTCAATATAAACCTTATAATTTCATCTTCGCTTAATAAATCAGTATTGATTGTATAATGCGCTTTTTTATAATTTTCTTCCCGCTTTTTAAGCATATTTTCAAGAATTTCACGCGGATTTTCTTTCTGCAAAAGCGGTCTTGAAGAATCATCCGCCAATCTTTCATACAGTATATCAGGATTTGTTTTTAAGTAAAACACTTTGCCTGTTTTTAGAAATGTCGCTCTGTTATCCGGATTTTCAAACGCTCCGCCGCCGGTTGATATAATGCGGTTAGAACCTGTACAGCAAGATTTTATTGTGTCATATTCAAGCTTTCTGAAGTAATCTTCGGAATACTTAGCAAAAATATCACTGATTTTCATTCCTGCAGTTCTTTCGATTACACTGTCAAGGTCAATATGAATGTAATCAGGAAGTCTCTCTGCAAGCTTCGCGCCAAAAGTGGTTTTACCGCATCCTGGCATGCCTATGAGAATAATATTATTCCCCATAATGCGCTTTCATCTCCACAAAGTTGTCTCCGCCGATTTTGGAGAGAAGTTCATCTACAAGTATAATAGCAGCCCTTGCCTCCGCAACAACGGCACATGCAGGAACCGCACAAGTATCAGAGCGTTCGAAATGCGCACTTGCAGGACTCATATCCTTAATATCCACTGTTGCAAGAGCTTTCCGCATTGTAGGAATCGGCTTCATTGTACCTCTTATTACAAGCGCTTCCCCGTTTGTCATGCCGCCTTCCAAGCCTCCGGCGTTATTTGTCTGACGGTAAATTGTTTTATTCTTTACAAAAACTTCATCATGCATTTGAGAGCCTTTGAGAGATGCTGCCTCAACTCCCGCTCCGATTTCTACGGCTTTAACCGCCGGAATACTCATAACCGCTTGCGCCAGACGTCCGTCTAAAGCTCTGTCCCAGTGTACGTATGAACCAAGCCCTACAGGAAGATTGCCGAAAATCACTTCAAATTTTCCGCCGAGCGTGTCTCCTGCCTGAGCCGCTTCGTCAATTGCATTGCGCATTCTGTCGGCTGTGAGATCATCCGCGCATCTTACGTCTGATTTTTCAGCTTTTTCTTTAATTAAAGTGTAAGTTTTCGGATAAAAATCGAGTTTTACGTTCCCTATCTGCACAACATGAGAAAATCCCATGATTCCGAACTCTTTGAGGATTTGTTTTGCAACAGAACCTACAGCTACTTCAATAGCAGTTTTTCTGGCGCTTGAACGCTCAAGAACATCTCTTAAGTCCGTAAAATTGTACTTAACAGCGCCCGCATAATCGGCATGCCCGGGGCGGAGTTTTGTAAAAGCTTTTGCCTCGATTTTTTTTAATGTTTCCTGCGTCGGATAATCCTGATGTTCAACATTCATAACCTCCTGCCAGTTTTCAAAATCCTTGTTTTTAATTTCCAGACAAATAGGCGCCCCTGTTGATTTTCCGAAACGTACGCCGGATTTAATCTCAACAGTGTCATGCTCAATTTTCATCCTGCCTCCGCGTCCGTAGCCGGTCTGACGCCGCGCAAGGTCTTCATTAATAACAGAAGCTTTTATGCGAAAACCCGCCGGAACACCTTCTATTATGGCATTCAGGCATTTGCCGTGGCTTTCTCCCGAAGTTAAAAATCTGAATCTTTCCATGCCAATATTATACAACAAAAAAAACGCCCCGAGCCGGGACGTTTTTTCATGTAAAAATCATAAATCCTTGAAGCTCGGAGATTGATGAATATCGTGATGATATCTTTCGTCGTTATCAACAGCAGGATCAATATATGAATAGCAGTTGCGCAGGAACCTTACAAATTTATTGTGTTTCTTTTCATATAAAGGCTCACAAGGTTCACCCGCATAACGGTTTTTCTGAATCAAAACCTGTTCTGCACCTGCTTCTGAATACCCGTTATTAATAAGGTATTCCGCATCCGTTTGTTGTGCAGGAGTAATGTCTGCTCTTGCACCGAGACATAAAGCTGTAAATAAAGCTAATACTAAAAATAAATTTCTTCTCATAACACCCATTCTTATTTAACTGAACTATATGATTCCATTATAATATTTTCTAAAGAATTAATCAAGTCAGATTCCGGAACTCTTGCAATAATTTCTCCTTTTTTAAAAATGTATCCTTCCTTAATTGCTCCGGCTATGCCAAAATCCGCATGTCTGGCTTCTCCCGGACCGTTAACAGGGCATCCCATGACCGCTATTGTGATAGGTAAATCAAGGTTTTTAAAGCGTTCTTCCACTTTTTTTGCCAGTCCGATTAAATCAATTTGAGTCCTGCCGCATGTCGGGCATGAAATAAAATTAATACCTTTTTGTCTCAAATTAAGGGCTTTCAGGATTCCAAACCCTGCCTGAACCTCTTCTACCGGATTTTCGGTCAAAGATACTCTGATTGTATCTCCGATTCCTTCGCTTAACAGTGTTCCTAAGCCTATTGATGATTTAATTAAGCCTGATTTTAAAGTTCCTGCTTCGGTTACGCCAAGATGCAGAGGATAGTCGACTTTTTTTGCAATAAGTCTGTATGCCTCGATTGTAGTAGGTACATCAGAGGATTTTAAAGAAATTTTTGTATCATAGAAATTCAAATCCTCTAAAATTTCTAAATGTCTCATTGCTGACAAAACCATTTTTTCGGCAAGCGGAATCTCTTTTTCGGCAAATTCTTTTTCTAAAGAGCCTGCATTAATACCTATTCGTATCGGAACGTTATGCGCTTTAGCAGCCTCCACAACCTTAACTGTATGCTCTCTTTTGCCGATATTTCCCGGATTAATACGAAGGGCATGGATTCCGTTTTCAATACAGGTTAAGGCAAGGCGGTAGTCAAAATGAATATCCGCAACCAGAGGTACAGGAGATTTTTTAACAATATCTTTAATAGCAGCCGCCGCGTCTTTATTCAAAACCGCAAGCCTTACGATTTCACACCCCGCGGAAGCCAGTTCGCTTATCTGGTCTAAAGTCTTTGCAACATCACGCGTGTCGGTGTTACACATAGACTGAACACTAACAGGGGCGTCACCGCCGATTTTTACACTTCCGATAGAAATCTGTTTTGATTTTCGTCTGTTTATCATACATAAATTTTACCACGAAAAGTTAACGCAAGGTAAATATGAACTGTATTCTTTGTGAAATTGGACGAAAGGAGGCATAAATGCTATGGTTGATAAAATAATAATGCTACTAATTGCATTTGACTTACTATTAGTAGCATTATTATTATTAAAACTGTAGGGTGCAAAGAAAGCCTTTAGCCGAAGCTTAAAACGCTAAGGGCTTCACCCTGCTATTATATTATTTACTATTTCATGAGATTTGTCAATATTATACAAAGGAGCGAAAGATAGAAATAGTGATATTTCTCAATATTAGATTGAAATTTGAATTTAGTGTAAATTTATAATATTATTGACTTGTTAGGTAAGCTCATGCTTTCTGCCGGCACACACAAACAGTGAAGGATGAAAGGTCGGAAAGGAGGCGCTATGATTGAAAAAATAGTAATGCTATTGCTAGCGATTTCAATACTAACAATAGCATTCAAGATTTAGTCAATTGTAGGAGTGAAGCGGGTCTTCAGGAAAGCCTGTACTTTTTCCGGAAGACTCGTCCTACACTATCATTATTTACTATTTCATGAGATTTGTCAATATTATACAAAGGAGCGAAAGATGAAAATAGCGGTGATTTCAGACATACACGGTAATATGGAAGCAATAGAAGCGGTTATGGCAGACATTGAACAAAAAGAGTGTGATAGAATTTTTGTCCTCGGAGACTACGCTATGGCCGGTCCTGAACCTAATTATGCCGTACAGTATTTCCTCAACAGGAAAAATGACCCTAAATTTACCATGATTCAGGGTAATACAGACTTAATGATTGCTGATTATTCGGATGAGCTCTACAATACACTCCGCGAAAAAGCTCCTATTATGGCAGAGGCTTTAAAAAATGATGTTGAACTTCTAAATCCGCTTGAGAAAAAATTCCTGAAAAATCTCCCTATTCAAAAAGAAGTTGAAGAAGAAGGTATAAAATTTTTGCTTGTACACGGCTCTCCGAGAAAAAACAACGAGGATATTCTGCCGGATACGCCGATAGAAGAAGTTGAAAAAATGCTTGTGAATGTTGACGCGGATGTAGTTTTGTGCGGACATACCCATATTCCGTGTGGGTTTCAGACGGAAAGCAAAAAAACCGTAGTAAATGACGGCAGTATCGGAAGACCGTTTTTTATCCCCGAAGACGGTGAGGTTAAGGCGTGCTATTTGATTATTGAAGTTCAAAACGGAAAGTGTGTATTTGAACATCAATTTGTAAAATATAATAAAGAGCAGGCAGCAGAAAAACTTGCTGCAAGGAGCTTTACAGGGTCGGATAAACTTGCCGGAATGCTCCTGAATCCGGAAGTAAGACATTTTTAGGTTAATGTCAGGCTGATTATTAAGACTTTCCGGAGTACCGTTATTGCGAGGGGTAAATACATTGGGCTGGTATTGAAATTTCTAAATGCGCTGTCATTCAGAGGGCGTCAGTCCGAAGAATCTCTTTAACTTATAAAAAATTCTATTCACTCCTCACCGGCAACATACCTTTTCCCCTCTAAAAAAGTAAAAGCGATAATTGCCTTAATTACCGCTAAATTATGTGTGTGTATTATATTATAGATTTTATAAAGTGTGTGTGTTCTTTTTGGTAAATGCTAAAACTTATATTCGGCTTATGCCATGACTGCAAATTGTTTTGTCTCGTTTTGAGAAGCCTGATCATTATTTCTTATCATGCTGAATGTTCTATACAATTTGTAACCTAAAGCTTTTAAAGGATTCGTATCAACTGAATCAGCGTTCTGAGCAAATTCTCTGCTCTGTTGGAACTTTACTGAAGCTTTCGGGTCTCTCAACATTAAGATTGCGTTTTGAGATTCCATATTAGTTGATGCTGTATTAGATTTAAAACCCGGATTTATATAATTTATATTTGATATTCTATTAACTAACATAATAATCACCTCTGTGAACTTTCTGTTGTTATTAAGTGTTTCATTTACACTTCATTCAACAATTTCATTATGCAACATTTAAAATAAAAAGTCAAGAGGGTAAAACCCTATTTGTTAACTTTTGTGAAACCCTCGTGCAGCAAGCGTTTGGGGATAAAATGTCAAAAATACACTTAAAAAATAGCCCACCCGGGTATAGTTTTTCGGTGTAAAAAATACACTTTTTCATGAGGCATGCCCGTTTTTTAACAAAAATCGTAAAAATTCTGCCGGATTCTCCTGTTTATATCTTTACATTCTTTTCAATTTCCACCCATTATGTTAATATTAAATAGTAAAACAGCATCGGGGACGTATGAGGAGAAGTAATAATATTAATAAAAATAAGTCGTTTTCAGACCGCCTTGTCTGGATACAGGGCTTCTTTCTTATTGCTATTTTATTGTTCATTATTTACCTCTTTTGTGTTCAGGTACTTGATATAAGGCATTTTAGAGTCAAAGCTAAGAATCAGAGACGTGCAAGCTCTTTTGTGATGAGGGGAAATATTTATGATAGAAACGGAATTAAGCTTGCAACCGACACGGTTTATTATGACATTTTCGCAAGAAAAGAAGACTTTGTTCACACACCGGAAGAACTTGCAAAACTGCTTGCTCCGATATTAAAAATCTCTCAGGTTGACCTTACGGAAAAGCTTAAGCAGGATGTATCTTTAATTTCCCTAAAAAAAAATGTAGACCGCCATACGAGGGATGAAATTGCAAAGTTAAATTTGCGAGAAATACCCATGGATAAGAAAAGTATCAGAAATTATCCGCAGGGAACCCTCGCGGCGCATGTTCTCGGGTATTACAATTTCGATGCCGATGTTGCATCAGGAGTCGAATTAACCGCAAAAGACGTTCTGGAGAGCGTTACAAAGAATTCCAACTTTGAGATGACACCTAAAGGAAAGGTCATATATAATATTTCAACCGACCCGGTTGCGGCAACCAAGCCGGTCAAAGGTAAGGATATTACATTAACTATTGACGCTGCCGTTCAGCATGTTTGTGAAAAAGAGTTGATGAAGTCTATAGAAAAATTTAAAGCTCACAGGGGGGCAGTTATTGTAATGAATCCGCGTAACGGTGAAATACTTGCTTACGCTGTTTATCCGTATTTTGACCCTAATAATTTCAAGAATGCAACAAGTTTTCAGACAAAAAACTGGACATTGACCGATGTATTTCCGCCCGGCTCTACTTTTAAAGCAATAACTGTAGCTTCGGCAATTGAGCTGGGAAAAATCAACCGTTATTCACGTATTAACGACACCGGTAAAATTAAAGTCGGCTGGTGGACAATAAAAAATTATGATTATAACAGACATCCAAATCCCGGAATGATTGATTTAGTCTATCTTTTCGAGCATTCAAGCAATGTAGGTTCGGTTATTGTTGCACAGATGATGAGCCGGTTTGAATTTTACAAAATGCTTAAAAAATTCGGGTTTGGAGAAAAAACAGGGATTGATCTTCCCGGAGAATCTGTCGGACTTCTTAAATATCCCGGCAGATGGGATGCAGCTGACCACGCGTCCATGGGATACGGTTACGGCTCGTCTGTTACGGCAATACAAATGGTTTCAGCGATTGCTGCTATTGCAAATGACGGGGTGAAAATTACTCCGCATGTAATTAAATACACTTCCGAGGAAGAAGCAGTAAAGATAAAGAGAGAGCAGGTTATGACGCCGGAGCATGCCAGAGTTGTTACCGAGCTTCTTACTGAAAGCATTAATCGCGGAAAATCTCCGATTAAGTCTGACAGTTATAATATTGCAGCAAAAACCGGAACATCAATTAAGCCTAAAGAAAACGGCAGCGGGTATACTGACAAATTATATACTTCAATTGTAGGTTATATGCCTTCTTCAGACCCGCAAGTTTTAATATATGTTATTGTAGATTCCGCTCAGGGCGGTGAAATTTGGGGTAATACTGTTGCGGCTCCTATTTTTAAAGAAATTTCAACACAAATTTCACACATATTAAACTTACAGCCCGATAAAACAGTGCCTGCCATAAACAAAGATATTAAGAAAGGAACAACGGAAGAATGAAATTAAGAAACTTAGTAGACAGCATAAATTATAGAGAACTTGTAAACATTGAGGATATGTCTGATGAAATAATGGGAATATCATACAATTCTAAAAAGACAAAACCCAATGACCTGTTTATTTGTCTAACCGGAGAGCATGTAGACGGACATGAATATGCGGAAGAAGCATTTGCAAACGGAGCATGTGCATGTATTGTGGAACGCCGGCTTAATCTTGATAAACCCCAAATTGTTGTCGATGATACAAGTGAAATTATTGCGGAAGTTTCTGATTTGTTTTACAATTCTCCGTCCAAAAAGCTGAATGTTATCGGCGTTACCGGAACCAACGGCAAAACAACTGTTACACATCTTATACAAAAGCTTTTTGAAGGAAACGACCAGCAATGCGCACTTATAGGAACACTCGGACATAAGTTCTTCTCAGAAGATATTTACCGTGATGCAAGACATACAACACCTCAGGCTCCTGAATTACAGGCAATCTTATATGAAATTAATGAAAAATGCATAAAAAATGTGGTTATGGAAGTTTCTTCACACGCTCTTGCACAGCACAGGGTTGATTATTGCGATTTTAACGGAGCTGTTTTTACAAACCTTACACAGGACCATCTGGATTTCCATATCACAATGAACAATTATTTCAAAGCCAAGGCGATTTTGTTTGAGAATCTTGTAGCAGGAGATTTTGCAGTAATAAATGCAGATGATGAGTACGCATCCAAGTTTCTTGATGTAATTTCTCCTACGGTAAGTACATACACGTATGGTGTTAATATGCCGGCTGATGTCAGAGCAAAAGATATAAAATTTAATCATGACGGCGCTTCTTTTATCTGTACCGTAAACAATAGAGATTATAATGTTAATCTGAAAATGAACGGTCTTTTCTCCGTATACAATGTTCTTGCGGCAATAACAACAGCGAATGCACTCGGAATGGATATTGAAAAATCTATCAAAATACTTGAAAGCATGGGCGGTGTTGCAGGAAGATTTGAAGTTATAATCACAAAACCTACAGTTATTGTGGATTATGCTCATACTCCGGACGGACTTGCAAATGTGCTAAAAACAGCCCGCGACATCACTCCTAGCGATGGCAAATTAATCTGCCTGTTCGGATGCGGGGGGGACAGAGATGCTACAAAACGTCCTAAAATGGGTGCTATTGCGGAAGAACTCGCTGATAAAGTCATAATTACCAGCGACAATCCGCGAACTGAAGACCCGCAGCAAATTATAACAGACATTTTAGCCGGCTTTAAGAGTGTTAACGAAGTTATTGTCGAACCGGACAGAGAACTTGCTATCAAAGAAGCACACAAAATTGCACAGCCAAATGATGTTGTACTTGTTGCAGGAAAAGGGCATGAAGATTATCAAATCTTAGCAAATGAGACAATACACTTTGATGACAGGGAAAAAGTCCGGGAGATATTTGTCTAACAGCTGGTGAATAGGGTTATTGCCGGGGAGGGGGGGGCAGTGATCAAGTGACCAAGTGATCAGGTGATCAAGAGTTAGGCTGGTGGCTAAGTGATTAAGTGACTGAGAATATAAAAATAGTAGTGTGGAGCTTGCTCCACAAGTAGGTCAGGTTTTGTCTGACAAAAATTTACAAATAGAATTGTAGGTTGGGTGAAACCCAACAATAACTAAATGGATTGCCACGGCGCTCACGCGCCTCGCAATGACAGCACTTTGGTAAGTAAACCTACAAACTTGCAGTCATTCTGAGCCCGACAATAACTTACATAACTCTTGCGAAGCAAACTCCACACTACCGGTGAAGAGGACATATAATATTAAAAACGGGAAAACGATTGTAAAATAAAATGAAAACACCATTAATAACAGAACAACATTTTCATGGCGCTTATGGCGTAGATTTTAACAAAGCCGGAGTTAATGATATTCTGGAATTATCGCAAAAACTCCGCAAAATCGGTATCGGAAAAATTTTCCCGACCCTTGTGACTGATACTGTTTCAAACATAAACCGTCAGGTCGGAATAATAAAAAAAGCTGCCGAACAGGATAAAAACATTGCAGGAATTCATCTTGAAGGAATTTTTATTAACGCTGAAAAAAAAGGAATACACAATTCCGAACACCTTCTTCCGCTGACGGTTGATAATTACAGACTTGTAGAAGATGATTTTATAAAAATTGTCACACTTGCGCCGGAACTTGATCAGGGACTGATTGATTATTTAAAGGAAAAGAACGTGAAGGTTCAGGCAGGACACTGTAAGGGATTCGGAAGTGTAAACGGAGTTACGCATACTTTTAACGCTATGAGCGCTATTACACACAGAGGCGAATCTACAGCGCTGGCTGCACTTATAAATGATGACGTTTATGCAGAAATTATCGGCGACGGAGTTCACGTAAGCGATGATGCGTTAAAATTATTTTTTAAGGCAAAACCCGCTGATAAAGTTATTTTAATAAGCGATGCGCTTCCTATAACTTACAGCAGTTTGAAAGAAACTGTTTTTGCAGACTCAAAAATATACTATGACGGAAACAAAGCAACATCAGAAGCAGGAACAATTGCGGGAAGCACAAAATTACTGCCGGAGATTATAAAAATTCTTGCAGAAAAAGGATTGTTTAATCCCGTATTTATAGAAAATACTTATCGTTATCATAACCTTGAACCGGAAGGGTATATCGAATGGGATGACGAATTTAATGTACATCCGGTATAAAGTTATTACACGCGTCTTTTGCCTTTTTTAAATAACTTTACATATCCGCCGGAACTTTGTTCTGCTTAAGCATTTCCATTAACGGTTCAAGGAATTTTTCTTCATCTTCAAACTGGTTTTTGAGTGAATAATAAGCGATTTCCGCAAGCTCTTTGCAAATTCCGGAAATAGGGAATTTTCTGAGTTTGGAATTTATTGCGTATCGTGCAACATTGTATCTTAGTTCGTTAATCTCATTATACGAATACTTAACAAGCATGCTCTGAACTTCTTCAAGCGCGGACGGATTGTACATTATGCCTTTGTAAAGCGCAGGGATAGAATATTCCAGCCCGCCGCCGACACAATCATGGTTGCGGATTTCGATAAAGTTTCTGAGTCTGACTTCCGGAAAATACAAATTTGAATGAAGCTGCCAGTCGTCAATTTCCGCATCAAAACCTTCAAATCCCTTGTCCATAAACTGCCTGAAAGTCAGTCTGCCATTCATGTTAACGGTTCTGTTGTCACGGTTAATGAAAATCATCGGAGTATCAAGAAGAAGTTCAACATAATCTTTGAATCCCATGCCGTCCTGAAATTTTGTTGCAAATCCGCAGCGTTCGTTGTCTGTATTAAGCCAGGCGAGTGCTCTAAAGGATTTATATCCTGTATCAACTCCGCCTCTGTAACGTGAATTTGCATACATTGCAGTCGCAAACGGTATCATCATGTTTGCTATGCGGAATTTCTTCATGGCATCTTCTTCGGATTTATAATCTACCCCGACCTGTATCCCTGCTGTTTCTCTCATCATAACGTCAGATAATATTCCCCAGAGATAATTTGCCATAAGATGATACCGTCTTTTAGGCAAAAGCTTTATATTTTTATACGTGGTAGTCGGAGAAACGCCTTTGTTAATAAGCTTTATCCCGAATTTATCCAGAACCGGTAGCAATTCAGAATCAATTTCTTCAATGCGTTTTTTTAAATCTCTGATAAATTCCTGAGGTTCAATGCTTAATTCTATCTGGCATCCCGGCTCAAGTGTAATTGTATCGTGAATTTTTTTGAGTCCTATTATATGAATATCATCTAAAATATAATCCCAGTTATCGTTTCTTGCAAACTCCCGTAAAAGTTCGCAAACTCCGTATTCACCGCCGTAAGGCGCAACCTGATTTGTAAGTTTCACAATAGGAATACGCTCATATTCCATACCGATTTTTTTTGTTGTTTTACACCCGAGTAAAAATTCGTCCAAGAGTTGATTGTATTCCAGATGTTCTTTAGGTTTTGCGCTTAAGTAACTCACGATATTCTCCTTTCCCTATTATATCAAAGACATTATAATTTTAGGAGAGATTATAAGTTTTAACATTTCCCTGTTTGTACTATTATAAATACCATGGTGGATTATTTTGAACGCGCAAAATACTTTAGAACAAAAAAAAGATTAGGTCAGAATTTCTTGATTAACCCTGATGTAATATCTGATATTATTGAATTTGCAGATATTCAGCCGGACGATGTTGTTTTGGAAATCGGACCCGGCGTAGGGTTTGTGACCGAACAGCTTGTTAAATACGCAAAAAAAGTTATAGCGGTTGAGCTTGATGAAGAAGCGGTTAAAGAGCTTAACAAACTTGAATGTGACCATCTGGAGATTATACATAACGACATTTTAAAAACGCAAATTGCTGATTTAACGGAAGAGAAAGTTAAAGTTGTCGCAAATATTCCTTATTATATAACTTCTCCGATTATCGCTCATCTTCTTGGAGAAATTGACGATTTAAACAATTCAAACAGGAATCGAATTAAAGACATCATCCTGATGGTTCAGGAAGAAGTTGCAAGGAGGATTGTTGCATCGGAAAAAAGTCCTGCCAAACAGTACGGGCTGCTTTCAATTCTTTCCCAATTTTGGGCGGAATGTTCAATCTTGAGGCTCGTAGGCAGAAAATCTTTTTATCCGGCGCCAAAAGTTAATTCCGCTCTTGTATCCATGAAAGTTCGTCCGGAGCCGTTATTAAAACTTACTAACTATAAGCATTTTAGAAAAACAATCAAAGCTGCTTTTTCTCAGAGACGTAAAACTTTGAAAAACTGTCTTACAGGTGCAGGATTTGACAAAAACAAAGTTTCTCAAATACTTGCGGAAATGAAGCTTGACGAAAATATCCGCGGCGAAAAGCTTTCGATTGAACAGCTGGGCGAATTATCCGAACACTTGTTATATTAGCAATAGTTCATCCCCGCCGACGGGAAGGCTGCAGTTGTGCGAACTATTTAATATTTTTTTGCTGAGCAAGCTCCACACTACTACTTACCGATGCGCCGTCATTGCGAGGCGCATGAGTGCCGCGGTAATCTATTTTTATTTAATTGTCATATTTGTTTTGGATTGCTTCGGGCTGTTTTGGCTGTTCCCTCGCAATGACGCTAAACCAGAATAGTAGTGTGGAGCTTGCTCCACAAGTATTGCTTACTTTAATCGAGCATCAACGAGCATTCCCTCTCCAACGGGGAGGGTTAGGGAGGGGGTAAGTTCGACAAAATTTTTGGTAAGTAAATATTTCCTGCAAAACAGGTTTGTGGAGCAAACTCCACGCTACTGCTGCTAACTTACTCTTTACACCTTACGGCAATACAAAATGTATTCCGGCTAAAATTATATTTTTCCCTGCGGGTGGTTTCTGTCCTGAATAAAGTTTGATAAATTGAGTCTGGATTCCTGCAGTTTTGCATTAAATTTATACTTAGAATTTTTTCTCATCGGATTTTTTAATCTTTGGGTGCCGACAAAATTAGCCAGCACGCGCGAAATACCGCTAACCATTTTATATTCCTTTCGGGTAATGTAAAAATTCCTCCCCCGTAAAAGAGGTGTTCTTCCATTTTAATCAAAAAAAATTAAAAGTAAAGACTTATTTTCCTGTCTCATCAGTGAAAGGTTGATATCAAGATTGGTTTATGTTATTGTTTAGAAAAAAGTAGTATTATAGTTAAGGAGTAAGTATGATTTCAGTAAACGATTTAAAGAATGGCTTAACACTTGAATTAGATAACGGATTGTGGACTGTTGTTGAATTCTTGCACGTAAAACCGGGTAAAGGCGCAGCTTTTGTAAGAACAAAGTTAAAGAATGCAGAAACCGGAAACGTTGTAGAAAGAACTTTCAGAGCAGGTGAAAAAGTTGCAAAAGCTATGCTTGACCGTAGAGAAATGCAATACTTATACAAAGAAGGCAAAGAATACGTTATGATGGATAACGAAACCTACGAACAGATTCAATTAAATGAAGATCATGTAGGTGAAGGCGTTAAGTACCTGAAAGAAAATATGATTGTTCAGGTATTAATGCATGACAAGAGAATTATAGGCGTTGATATTCCGGCTCACGTTGAATTGGAAGTTGTTGACACACCTCCTGCTGAAAAAGGAAACACTGCTCAGGGCGGTTCTAAGCCGGCTACTCTTGAAACAGGTGCTGTTGTTCAGGTTCCGTTCTTTGTACAAAACGGCGATGTAATCAGGGTTGATACCAGAAGCAACGAATACTTAGACAGATGTTAAAAATAAGTTTAGAAGTTTAGGAGTTGAGAAGAAGTTTATTCTCAACTTTCAGGAGAATACGATGAAATTTGAAACAGATTATATAGAAAAATTGGCAAAAATTATAGCAGACAACGGATTAACAGAGATTTCTCTTGAGGATGGCGAGCAGGCAATTACAATCAGAAAAGATTTGCCTGAAGTTATAGCGGCAGCTCCGGCTGCGGTTGCAGCTGCTCCTGTTGCAGCAACTGCTCCGGCTCCGGTAGCTTCTGCTCCTCAGCCGGCGGCGAAAGAGCCGGAAGCAAAAGGCAGAGCAATCACTTCTCCGATGGTAGGAACATTCTATGCCGCTTCTTCTCCGGATGCTGCTCCGTTTGTTGAAGTCGGATCTACTGTTAATGCAGGTGATGTTGTCTGCATAATTGAAGCAATGAAATTAATGAATGAAATTAAATCAGAACAATCCGGTAAAGTTGTTCAGATTTGCGTTAAAAATGGCGACCCGATTGAATACGGGCAAGTTTTGATGTATGTGGAATAGTAGTGACTCGTGAACAGTGAATAGTGATTAGAATTTTCTATTCACTGCTCACTATTCACTATTCACTTTTTAGGTCACAAAACAATTTTGAATAAAAAATAAAAAACAGGAATAACGGGAATATGTTTAAAAGAGTTTTAATAGCAAACAGAGGTGAAATAGCAGTCAGGGTAATCAGAGCGTGTCGTGAACTCGGACTTCCGACAGTCGCAATTTATTCTCAGGCAGATGCGAAGTCTTTGCACGTTAGACTTGCAACAGACGCGTATTGTATAGGACCTGCACCGAGCGCACAAAGCTATTTGAATATTCCCGCAATTATATCTACTGCTCTTATGACCGGATGTGACGCTATCCATCCGGGATACGGTTTTATGTCTGAAAGAGCGGACTTTGTTGATATTTGTACCGAACACGGAATCAAATTTATAGGACCGTCGGCTGATTCTATGCGTAAAATGGGCGACAAAGCAACTGCCAGAAAGACAATGATTGAAAACAATGTTCCTGTAACTCCGGGTACGGGGCTTCTTGAGTCAGTTGAGCAGGCAAGGGAATTTGCTCATAAAGCCGGATATCCTATTATCCTTAAAGCAACCGCGGGCGGCGGCGGAAAAGGCATGAGAATCGTAAGAAATGACGATGAATTAGAAACAAATATGAACTTGTGTCAGATGGAAGCAGAAAAATTCTTTGGAAATCCGGGAATTTATGCGGAAAAGTTCCTTGAAAACCCGAGACATATTGAGGTTCAGATTTTAGGTGACTCTTTTGGCAACGTAATTCATTTGGGTGAAAGAGATTGTTCAATCCAGAGACGCCACCAGAAACTTTTAGAAGAAGCGCCATCTCCTGCTATTGATGAAAAAACAAGAAAAGAAATGGGCGCAGCAGCTGTAAGAGCCGCTAAAGCGATTGGTTATGAAGGTGCGGGAACTTGTGAATTTCTGCTTGACCATGACGGAAAATGGTATTTTATGGAAATGAATACAAGGGTTCAGGTTGAGCATTGCGTTACGGAAATGATTTCTCAAATAGATATTGTCCGTGAACAAATTCTTGTAGCTTCCGGTAAAAGACTCGGTTACACTCAGGATGACGTATTATTAAGAGGTCATGCAATCGAATGCAGAATTAACGCTGAAGACCCTGACAATGACTTTATGCCTTGTCCGGGTAAGATTGACGGGTACTTTGCTCCGGGCGGATTCGGAATCAGAGTAGATTCGCACGTTTATCCGGGCTATTCAATTCCGCCTTATTATGATTCTATGCTTGGCAAGCTTATTTGCTGGGGTGAAAACAGAAATGAAGCAAGGCGTAGAATGTATCAAGCTTTAAAAGAATACGTTGTTACCGGTATTAAGACAACAATACCTTTCCACCAGCAGATTGTCGAAGATGAAGTCTTTATGAGCGGCAAATTCAATACCGGATTTATTGAGGATTTCTATAAACGTCATGGAAAAGAATTTAAGTCTGAGTAAATAAATTTTACTTTTAGTCAGTTTGAGCGGATGTAATTCAGTGGTAGAATGCAACCTTCCCAAGGTTGACGTCGCGGGTTCGAGTCCCGTCGTCCGCTATTTTAGGAACAAAGAATCCCGATAATAATCGACGGGACTGAACCCTCAACGTCGGCAAAACATTCGTTTTGCTCACGTCGCTTTCTCTATTTGCTCAAGTTAGCCTCCGGGCTTTATTCAAAACTTTCACGGAAAACGTGACATTTAGTCACCTTTTCCTGCTCGCAAACAGACACAGTGAGTCCCGTCGTCCGCTATTTTA